>JBDGSZ010000001.1:4278-26498 GCA_042217265.1 Haloferacaceae archaeon | reverse complement strand
GGCGTTGCGCTCGACGGCGATGGGTTCGGGGACGCGGACGCCGGCCGCGAGCGCCCGCGAGAGGTTGGCGTACTCCTTGCGGGTCCAGGCCAGCACCACCCCCTTCTTGTCCGACCCGAGGCCCTCGAACCGCGGGTCGCCCTCGAGGTACTCCCGCATGTGCCGGAAGTTCGAGGCGTTGATGCGGTAGAGCTTCACCGCGACGTCGCGCCCGTCCCGGCCCAGCGCCTCGTAGACGTTCGCCTCCTTGCCGGTCGAGATGGGACCGCCGAACGCCTCGACGTGCCCGTCCTGGACGAGCTTGTAAACGGCCGCGAGGGTGGCGTCGTCGAAGACCGAGTCCTGGACCTTGAACTGGTCGGCGTCCTTCAGCCGCTCGCGGAACTCGGCGAACTCGCGGTCCCGCTGTCTGGCGATCCGATCGGCCTCCGTGTCCTCGACGTCGATGGACTCCCACTCGTCGCCGACGCCCTCGGCGGCCTCGGGCTCGACCAAACCGTACTCCTCGCCCCCTGTCATCCGCGTCGGAATACGCCACGCGCACGCATAAGTTCGTGGACGGGTCAGGCCGGCAGCGGGCGGCCCTGTCGGCGCGCTACCCCTTCGACGGACTTATCACCGGCCGTCGGCTACGCGAGCGGCGGTATGGACGACATCCGAACCGGGCTCTCGTACGGCGACGCCCTGCTGGTCCCCAAGCGGTCGCCCGTCGGGAGCCGGAGCGACGTCGACCTCTCGACCCGGCTGACGCCCGACCTCCGGCTCGATCGCCCGCTGCTCAGCGCCCCCATGGACACGGTCACGGAGGCCGAGACCGCCGTCGCGCTCGACGACGCCGGGGGGTTCGGTACGATCCACCGGTTCCTCTCGGTCGACGAACAGGCCGCCGAGGTGCGCGCGGCCGCGGCGGCCGGCGCCCGGGTCGGCGCCGCCGTCGGCATCGCCGAGGATTACCTCAACCGGGCGGCGGCGGTCCTCGACGCCGGGGCCGACTGCCTCGTCGTCGACGTGGCTCACGGCCACTTGGAGGCGTGTCTGGACGCGGTCGCGGACCTCCGCCGGGAGTTCGATCCCGAACTGATCGCCGGCAACGTCGCCACCGTCGAGGGGGTGGCCGACCTCGCCGCCGCCGGCGCCGACGGCGTCAAGGTCGGCATCGGCCCCGGATCCCACTGTACCACCCGGAAGGTTGCCGGCGTCGGGGTCCCGCAACTCACCGCGGTCCGGGACTGCGCGCGCGAGGCGCGCACCCACGACGTGACCGTCGTCGCGGACGGCGGGGTCCGCTCGTCCGGGGACGCGGTCAAGGCGCTGATGGCCGGCGCGGACACGGTGATGCTCGGCAGCCTCTTCGCCGGCACCGACGAGGCGCCGGGCGAGGTCATCGAGCGCGACGGGCGGCGGTACAAGCGCTCCCGGGGGATGGCGACGACCGCCGCCAACGAGGCTCGTACCGACAAGGAGGCCGACGTGGGCGCCGACGAGGGCGTCGAGGCGCTCACGCCACACAAGGGGCCGCTCGGGGACCTCGTCGAGGAGTTCGCCGCCGGAGTCCGGTCCGGACTGAGCTACTGCGGCGGCCACACCATCCCCGAGGCGCGCGACGGGGCGGAGTTCATCCGGGTGGCCGGGGGGGCGAAGACCCGCGAGGGGGCCCACTTCGACCACGACTGGGAGAATCCGGGCGCGAGCGCCGGGGCCGGCACCGGCACCGAGGGGGACGCCGACGCGACGGCGGACGACTAGTCGATGTGGCCTTCCTCGCGGAGCTGGTCGGCCTCGCTTTTCTCGTAGCGCCAGGCGATGTCGGCCTTCTCGTCCTGCCAGTCCCACGGCTCGACGAGCACCACGTCGTCCTCGCGGATCCAGATGCGCTTCTGCATCCGGCCGGGGATGCGGGCCGTCCGCTCGACGCCGTCGGCACACCGCACCTTCACGCGGTTCGCGCCGAGCATCTCGGTCACGACGGCGAACACCTCGTCGTCCTCCGGCATCCGGAGGTCGCGGCGGGACTCGTTGTCCTCGCTCATCGTCCGATCCTCGTCGGGCCGGGGGTTTAAACCCGCCGACCTACCCCGTCAGCTCCGCGAGCCGCTCGCGGCCCGGGGCGACGAGCCGGTCGAGGTACGTCGCCAGCGCCCCCTTCGCGTCGGCGGGGTGGAGCTCGCCCGACTCGACGTCGGCCGCCAGGTCGCCGTAGGCGTCGTAGGTCAGGTCGCCGCCGTACTCCTCGGGCCGCTCGACGACGACGCGGTCGAACCGCGGGAACACGTGGTACTCGAACAGCTGCAGGACGGGGTTCTCGCGCTCCCGGCCGTCGTCGGTCGGCTCGGGGTCGCGCGTCGGCGGGCAGTACGCCCCCTCGACCTTCCGCTCGATCTCCGCCGTCGAGTCCTCCATCGAGACCGTCGTCCCCGCGGACGAGGACATCTTCCCGACGCCGGTGTCGAGGTCGGCGATCAGCGGCGTGTGGAGGCAGGTCGGGGCCTCGTACCCGACCCGCGGCAGCGTGTCCCGGGCCAGCATGTGGACCTTCCGCTGTTCCATCCCGCCGACCGCGAGGTCGACGTCGAGGTACTCGATGTCGAGCGCCTGCATCAGCGGGTAGACCGCCTGCGAGACGGTGACCGTGTCGCCGCTCTTGATCTCGCTCATCGCGCGCTCGGCGCGCGAGATCGACGTCTCGAGTTCGAGGGCGTGGAGGTCGAGGACGTACTCCCGGTCGAACTGGAACTCCGACCCGAGGACGAACTCGGTGCGGTCCGGGTCGAGGCCGTACGCGAGGAACTGCGCCCGCATCCGCTCGGCCGTGTCGCGGATCTCCTCGAACGTCCCCTTGTCGTTGAGGTAGGCGTGGACGTCGGCCAGGAGGACGACCACCTCGAAGCCGGCCTCCTGGAGGTCGATGAGCTTGTTCGCCGTGAGCATGTGGCCGACGTGGAGGACGCCAGAGGGCTCGTAGCCGACGTACGCCCGCCGCTGCTCGGGGTCGTCGGCCAGCGCCCGCGCCTCGTCCTCGGTCACCACCTCGGCCGCGTTCCGGGTGACCCGCTCGTGGGCGTCCATACCTCGCGTTCCGCCGTTCCGGGGTTATGTCTTCCGAAGCAGCGGGGGGCCCTCAAGACACTTGCCGACGGAATCCGACGCCCCGGCGTGAACCGACGCGCCCTCCTCGCGGCCGGCGCCGCGCTGATTCCCCTCCCGCTGGCCGGCTGTGGTCGGTCGACGTCCCTGACCGAGACGAGCTCCGAGACACCCACCCCGACGCCCTCCCCGACGCCGACGCCCACGCCGCCCGAGGGGTTCGGCGGCCTCGTCCCCGGGGAGACGTGTGTCCGGATCGACCTCCCCCGGGAGGATGCCGCGACGTATCCGCCGTTCGACGGCGCCCGCGACGCCGACGCCGCGCGGGACTTCGCGGGGGATTTCGAACTCGCGCTGGTCGACGCCCACCTCCGGGCCGACGCGCGGACCGAGGGCGGGGGCATCGCGACACACGACCGCGAGCTCCGGGAGGCGACGGTCCGGGCGGCCGGCGCGGGCCACCTCGTCCGGACCCACGTCCGCGGCGCCTTCGTCCCGACGACGGGGACGGCGACGGGCGAGGGGACGCCGACGGCCCTTCCCGCCGTGCCTTACGACGTGACCGCGAGGTACTTCGTCACCGGGCGGTACGCTGTCAGGCGGGGTCGCGAGTCGGAGATCGGGGACCTGCCGGAGGGTGTCATCGCCTGCGCGTGAACCGGGGAGCGAGGGCGCCCGTCCGCCTAGCTCCCGGGCAGGATGTCGCCCAGCGCCGCACCGACCGCCATCGGCGTGAAGGCGACGACGACGTTCGACAGCGCGGGTACCGGCGTCGCCCAAGTGATCCTGCCCCAGGCGGTCAGCATCGCCGCGGCCAGCAGCAGCGAGATGCCGAGCACGCCGACCAGGCGCCGGGGGAACAGGCCGAGGATGCGGTTCCTGACCCGGACGTCCTGGATGTCGGCGACGTAGAGGACGCCGACGACGAGGGTGACGGCGAAGGCCGCGGTGCCGGCGAGCAGGAGCGGCCGGTCGGCGAGGAAGGCGCCGACCTCCTGGGTCCCGCCCTCGACGGCCATCGGGATGCCGAAGAGGAAGCTCCCGAGGAACGCCTCGGCGGCGTCGCCGCGGTCGAACCCCCAGATGACCTGGCCGAAGGCGGCGTCGGACTGCGAGGCCTCCGCGGTCAGGCGCATCGTCTCCTCGACGTGTTCGCGCTCCGCGGCCGAGTCGACGGTCGCGGCCAGTTCCTCGAGGCGGTCGAAGACGTCGCCGAGGTCGGGGTCCTCGTCGAGGGCGTCGCCGACCGCGTCGACGCCGCCGTCCGGTCGCGGCAGGGGCATGTCTCGACGGCGAGCGCGGAAGGACAAACCTCTGCCGGCTAGTCGCCCCGTCCGTCGGCGCGGTGCTCGCTGATGATGTCGTCGACCATCTCGGCCTTCCGGCGGCGGCGGCGCTCGGCGGCGCGGTCGCGCCAGTCCTCGATCGCCGCCTCGACCTCGCTCTCGCGGGCGACCGCGAGGTCGTCGACCTCCTGGGTGGTCACCGCCGCCGCGGGGGCGACGGGGACGCCGCGGTCGAACAGGACCTCGTCGGCGGCGTCGGAGAACCCGCCCTCGCGGAGGACGAGCCGCGGGTCGACGTCGGCGAGCAGGTCGGCGGTCGAGCGGCCCGCGCCGCTCGCGTCCCGCAGGTAGACCACGTCGTCCGCCGCCAGCCCGTAGCGCTCGTCGGCGCGCTCGATGGCGTCCCGGGTGAACTGCTCGACGACCTTCACCGGCACGAGGTCCCGGCCCTCCGAGACGTCGCTGAAGTCGGAGTGGTCGAGCTTCCAGAGGGCCTTCAGCCGGTCGAGCTTTCCCTCCAGGTCCTCGGCGCGCTCGCGCTCCCGGTCGCGCTCGCGCTCGAGGCGCTCGTTCTCGCGTTTCAGCCGCTGGACCTCGCGGCGCTCGCGGACGTCCCGGCGCTCCTCGCGGCGGGCCTCCGACAGCTTCTCCTCGTACTCCTCGATGCGGGCCTCCTTCTCGGCGACCGTCCCCTCGAGGTCCTCGACGTGGGACTCCAGGCGCTCGACCCGGCGCTCCAGCCGCCTGATCTTCCGCTCCTCCTCGCTGAGTTCGCGGGGCTCGTGGCTCGACTCCTCCGCCTCGTCGCCCTCGTCCTCGCGGAGGTCCGCGAGGACCGCCTCGACGGACTCGTCGCTCCCGACGACCCGCGCGACGACCTCGCCGCGGTCGAACTGCGGGGGGACCTTCGCCCCGATGCGCTCGAACTGGTCGGCGTGGTCGTCGTGGGCGAAGAGGGCGGCCGCGAGGGCGTCGCGCTCGTGGTCGTTGTCGTAGGCGGCGTCGCGGGTGCGGTGGAGCTTCTCGTCGACGGGGAGGTCGGTCGTGGGCGTCCAGCCCGCGGCGTCGAAGCTCCGGCGGAACCCCTCGACGGTTTCGGGCATCGGCGTCACGTCCGCGGCGACGACGACGGGACGGCCCCGCTCGATGATCCACTCGACCACCGCCGCGGTGTCGTCCGTGCGGGTCGAGTAGACCTCCAGCGGCTCGCCGTCGAGGTCGACGACCGCCACCGCCGTCGTCGTCCCCGGGTCGATGCCGACCACGACGTGGTCGCGCCGCCGCACGAGCGGCTCGAACTCGATGCCGTCCTGGCGCTCGCGCTCGATCTCGACGCGGGTGTCCCCCGCCCGGCCCGTCGACACCGGGATGTTCTCGGGAGGCGCCTCGACGACGAACGTCGCGTTGGCGTAGCCGCCGTACTTCTCGGTCACCTCGCGCTCGTAGTCGAGGCCGGCGCCGTCGAGCTTGTCCTCGACCTCGCGGGCGCGGCGCTTGACGCTTCCGTGGATGCGCCGGGTGTAGCGGTCCTGGCTCCACCCGCCACCGCCGGTCGACCGGCCGCGCGAGACCTTGACGCGGGTGGTGTCGGTGAACGCCGACACCTCGTGGCCGACGTTGCCGGCGGCCAGCCGCGCGGCCGCCTCCGCCTCGTCCATCGGGTCCTTGCCGTAGGGGACGCCGTGGCGCTTGGCGACCCGCGACAGCGACTCCGGCCGCTCGTCGCCGGTCACCTGGACGAGCCGCGTGCCGTGGGGGAGCCAGTCCAGAAAGCGGATCAGGGCGTCCTTGTCGGCGGCGAGCTCGTAGACGTTGTCCGTCGCGACGATGGCGGGCTCTTCGGCCTCGATCAGCCGCCGGAGCTTGCGGAACGTCACCACGTCCCGCTCGACCGATTGGTCCTCATCGCGGCCGTCGAACGCGACGAGCGCGAAGGAGGGGGCGTCGCCGCGGACGTCGCCACTCTGCACGTCGACCCCGTAGACCAGCGAGTCGAGCGCGCCCGTCCGGGTGCTCACGGCCGTGATTGGCGACGCGCGCTCAAATACCCCACGCCCGCGCCGTCGCGGCGGGTGAGGGGGGCGGACGATCCGGGGCCGCGTCGTCCGGCTCCGGAACCGGTCGCCTCGGCCGGCACGGGGCGGTCAGGCCAGTCGTCCCCGCCCGACCGACGCCACCCGTCCGCCGACGCGAACCGTGACGGCGTCGCCCCCGTCGGTGGCCTCGAACCGGACCAGCGAGGGGCGGCCCATCTCGTACCCCTGCTCGACCCGGGCCGCGACCGAGTCCGCGTCGCCGCGCCGGGCCAGGTAGGCCGCGAGACACCCGTTCGACGAACCGGTCGCCGGGTCCTCGGGCACGCCGTAGAACGGCGCGAACACGCGGGCGGCGAGGTCGTTCGCGTCGTCCCGCGGCTCCGAGCAGACGCCAGCACGTTCTTCGCGTCCCATCCCGCCACGAAGGCGTCGTAGGCGTCCCGGTCGAGGGCGATCCCCTCCAGGGCCGCCCGGTCGGCGAGGGGGACGACGACGGTCGGCAACCTCGTCGAGACGACCTGCGGCGTGCCGTCGACCGCGCCGGGGTCGAGGCCGAGGACGCCCGCGAGCGTGCCGGAGTCGAGTTCGGGGCCGAACGTCGGCTCCCGCTGGCGCATCCAGAGGGTGCCGTCGTCGCGCGCGGTCACGGGCACCGGGCCGACGCCGAGGTCGAGGACGGTTTCGTCGCCGTCGTCCCGTGGTGCGTCCCCGTCGACCAGCGACCGCAGGACGTGTGCGGTCCCGAGCGTCGGATGGCCGGCGAAGGGGATCTCGCCCTGCGGCGTGAAGATGCGCACCTCGTGGCCGTCCGCGGCGACCGGCTCGACGAACGTCGTCTCGGAGAAGTCGAACTCGGCGGCGATCGCGGCCATCTCCCCGTCGTCGAGGCGGCCGCGGGACTCGACGACTGCGAGCTGGTTGCCCGCGTACCGCCGTTCGGCGAACACGTCGACCAGGTGAAACCGGGGACCGTCGGGCTCCGACATGGCGCCCGAGACGAGACGCGGGGCGGTCAAAAATCAGTCGGCGTCCGGGAACGGGACGTCGACGACCCGCCCGTCGTCGGGGACGAAGGCCTCGCCGTCGAACCGCTCGCGGGCCTCGCGGGCGAGCCGGGAGGCGTCGCCCGCGTACCGCGAGGAGACGTGGGTCAACGCGAGACGCCGGGCGCCGGCTCGGTCCGCGACGGCGGCGGCCTCGCGGGCGGTGGCGTGCCCGGTCGACCGGGCGCGCTCGCGCCGGTCGTCGGCGAAGGTGGCGTCGTGGACGAGGAGGTCGGCGCGCTCGGCCGCAGCGACGGTCGCGTCGGTCGGGCGGGTGTCGCCCGTGAGGACCACCCGCCGTCCCGGCCGCGGCGGGCCGACGACCTGGTCGGGCTCGATCACCCGGCCGTCGTCGAGTTCGACCGTCTCGCCGTCGTGGAGGCGGCCGTACGCCGGCCCCGGGGGGATGTCCAGTTCCTCCTCGGCCTTCCGCCGGTCGAACCGGCCGGGACGGTCGTCCTCGACGAGCGCGTAGCCGACCGACGTGGTTCGGTGTTCGGTGCGGAACGTCCGGACCTCGTAGCCGTCGGCCGCGAGCGCGGTCGACCCGGGCGTCACCTCGTTGACCCGGACCGGGAAGTCCGGCCGGTAGCCGGCGGCGTGGACCAGGTCCTCCAGGTGGCTCCGGGATCCCGGGGGGCCGTGGACCGCGAGCGGGTCGTCGCGGCCGTTGAAATCGAGGCTCTGGACGAGCCCGGGGACGCCGAGGACGTGGTCGCCGTGGAGGTGCGTGACGAAGACGTGGGAGAGCGAGAAGCCGGTCCCGAACCGCATCATCTGCCGCTGGGTTCCCTCGCCGCAGTCGAACAGGAACTCGTCGCCCTCGCGGTTGACGTGGACGGCGCTCGGCGCCCGCTCGGTCGTGGGGACCGCGCCGCCCGTCCCGAGGAACGTCACGCGCAGGGACATACCGACGACTGCGGGGGGCGGCGGTATAGGCGCGTCGGGTTCGGGTCGGGCGGGCGGCGCCCGCGCCGCCGACGCCCTGGGAACTGTGGGCCGGCGGGCGCCGCCGCCGGCCAAGCGTTTTCGGCGCGGCGCCGCTACCCGGCGCATGGACGTGTTGGTGACGGGGGCGACCGGCTTCGTCGGACGCCGGCTGGTCCCCGCGTTGTGCGACCGCGGCCACGAGGTGACGGTCCTCGTGAGGGACGCCGCCCGATACGACGGGCCGCCGGGGGTTCGGGTCGTCGAGGGGGATCTCCTCGAACCGGGGAGCTTCGAGGCGGCGCTGTCCGTCGACGCGGCCTACTACCTCGTTCACTCGATGCGCGCCGGCGGGGACTACGCGGAGCGCGACCGGCGGGCGGCGGAGAACTTCGCCGACGCCGCGGGCGCCCGGGGGGTGGAGCGCGTGATCTACCTCGGCGGCCTGGGCGAGGACCGCGACGACCTCTCCCCGCACCTCCGGTCGCGCCGAGAGGTCGAGCGGGTGCTCTCGGAGGGCGACTACGCGCTCACGACGCTCCGGGCGGCCATCGTCGTCGGCGCCGGGAGCGCGAGCTTCGATATGGTCCGCCAGCTCGCAACCCGGCTACCGGTGATGGTGGCGCCGAGGTGGGTGCGAACCCCCTGCCAGCCCATCGCCATCGACGACGTGGTGGCGTACCTCGTCGGCGTCCTCGACGCGCCGGCGACGGCCGGTCGGACCTACGACATCGGCGGTCCGGAGGTGCTCACGTACGAGGAGGTGCTCCGGCGCGTCGGGCGACAACTGGGCGGGGAGCCGACGGTCGTCACGGTCCCCGTGCTCACGCCGCGGCTGTCCTCCTACTGGATGGGGCTGATGACGGACGTCCCGGCGTCGGTGGCGCGGCCGCTCGTCGAGGGGTTGCGGAACCCCGTCGTCGTGCGGGACCCGAGCGTCAACGCCGTCGTCGACGTCGACCTCACCCCGTTCGACGAGGCGGTCAGGCGGGCGCTCGCGTCGGACGCCGCGGCCGCGGCGACGGGGGACTGACGATGGGGGCGCCGCCGCGGTTCGGCGAGACCTGGGTGTACGAGTCCATCGTCGGCGCCGTTCCCGGCGTCGACCTCACCGGTCGGCAGGCCGCCGTCCTCCAGTTCGGACTGTTCGAGGCCGCGATCGTCGGGCTCGCGGCGGTCTACGACCTCTGGGACGCCGCCCTCGCCGGGACGGCGGCGGTCGGCGTCGCCGCCGCCGGAAGCGCCGTCATGCTCCACCTCGGCGGGATCATCAGACGGGTCGACGCCCCGGAGGCGTACCGCCGCCACCTGTTCGGGTCGAGCGTCGAGGTGGTGCTCGGCGTCCTCGCCTTCGTCGGCCTCGTCACGCACCTGTTCGTGGTCGACCCGACGCGGTCCGCGAGCCCGCTGGTCCGATCGCTGTTCGGCGCCGACCCGCCCGTCGCCGCCGTCTACCTCGCCCTGCTGGTGTTCTGGGACCTCTGTTACCGCATCGGGACGTCGTGGTGGGCGGCGGTGCTGGCGCTGTGGCGGTCGGTCCGGTACCGGTTCGATCCCCGGACGGCCGCGGCCCTGCGCCGGGCCGACGCCGCCACCGTCGGGTTCGCGATGGCGCAGACGCTCCTGCTCCCGTTCCTGCGCGGCCGACCGATACTCCTGGTGGCCGTTGGGGGCCACGTCCTCGCCGTCACGGTCGTGGCCGGGGCGGCGTACGCGCTCGTCCGGGAGTAGTAGCCGGCGTCAGTCGCCCTTCAGCCGCTCGAACTGCTCGAGGAGGTCCTCGGCGGAGTCGCCAGCGTCGTACTCGAGCTCGCCGCGGAAGTCCGACCGGGCGCCGTCGAAGTCGGCGTCGACGCGGGTGGCTTTCTGCTCGCGACGCTCGTGCTCGTCCTCGTCATAGGCACCCATTCCCATGGTATTCCGTGACGTGGGAGACTATAGAATATATACCTGTCGGTGAATCGTGGGCGCGAGAAGGTCACAACCCGTCGTGGGACGGAAGGCGTATGGCCGCCGACGGCGTACGGGAAGCGTGGCTCGTCCCCTCCGGTTCAGGTACGCCCCGGGCCGCTGGGACGCCCGGCGGGTCCGCGAGGAGGTCCGGGACCCGCTGGACGCGAACCTCGGGACGGAGAGCCGAGGCCCGTGGTACCGGCCGCCCGATGGCTACGAGGCCCGGCGGTTCGATGTCGACAACGGCGACACGGCGCTGCTCTGCTGGAACGACGACGCGGCCTACTGGATGGGTAACACCGAGACGCCCCCGTCGCTGTGGCGCACCGACAAGCGCGGGTTCGACGAGGTGCCGCCGGCCGTCGCCGAGTGGGCCGAGCGGGAACTGCTCGCGGAGCTGCTCGACGACGAACCCTGGCTCGAGCCGTTCCCGACTGTCGCGCGCTTCTTCCTGCCGGTGCTCTGCTCGAAGGACGGCCGGGAGAGCACGCGGACCTTCCTCCGCGACCACGCCGCCGGGTTCCCCGACGCCGACCGGGACGAGGGGCTCGCGTTCTACGAGGCGTTCCTCTCCCGCGGCGTCCTCGACGACCACCGGGAGGTGATGGCCGGAAAGCTCGGGACCTCGGAGGGCCTGGACCTGTCGCGGATGCGCGCCGCGATGGGCGAGTTCAACGCCGCGAAGGTGCTCGCCGACGCCGGCCACGACCTGACGCCCGAGGCGCCGGTCGACGGCGGCTACTCGCTCGACTACCGGACCGGCGACGGGACGCTCGTGGAGGTGACCCGGCCGATGCCGCCCGCGCGGCGGCAGGCCGGGAGCGCGGTCGGGGCGGTGAGGGAGACGGCCGCGTCGAAGCTGGACGGCCAACTCGCCGGACGGGAGGGCGAGGTGACGCTGTTCGTGGACTGCACCTCGTTCCTGGACGACGACTGGCGGCGGGTGAGCGGCGAGTGCGCGTCGCTCGGCCACCGGCCGGCGGTCGTCTTCCGCGCCCGGCCGAACGCTCGGATCGAGGGTTACCTCGTCGGGGACCCGTCGCTGGGGGTCGAACGGGCCATGAGCGTCCGCTAACCGTCGGGCGATCGGAACGAAGTGAGGGTGGCAGTGGCGCGGGAGGGGGTCAGGTCGGAACGGAAGGGGGTCAGGTCAGAACGACACGGGGTCGTGACCGGACTCGCCGGGGGCGAACGCGTCGCGGTCGCTGTAGTGCCGTCGGCCGATGGCCCTGTGGCTGACGCCCGAACGGATCACGGCGACGATGTCCGCCTCGTCCTCGTAGGTCTCCTGGTCGATCCGGCCGAGTACCTCGCCGAGCGTCTCGTCGCCCCGCTGGAGCTCGATGGTGGAGTCGCCGTGTTCGTCGACCAGCTCGTCGCGCGTCGTCGGGTACTCGAGCGACCGGATCAGGTCGCCTGTGCCGTTCAGGCGCATCAACCCTTGCTAAGGCCCCGATATCCTTAACGGTTTTCCATTACTGACCTTCGAGACGTCCGGATTCATTAGAATCGTTAATGACCTTGTATGGGACCGCGGCACAAGGGGCTTGAGTCCGGACGGCGAGGAGGGTGTATGGGGGGGCTCGTCGCCGATCTCCACGTCCACACCGTGGTCTCGGACGGGGTTCTGACCCTCGATGAGGTGCCCGAGCGGGCGCGGACGGCCGGGCTGGAGGCGGTGGCGCTGACGGACCACGACCGGCTCAACCCGGGGCTCGACGGACCGGCCGTCGAGCGGGGCGGCGTGACCGTCGTCCACGGCGTCGAACTCCGGGTCGAGGTCGACGCGGGTCGCCTGGATCTGCTCGGGTACGGTGCGCGTCCGACCGACGAACTCGTCGCGGAGCTCGACCGGCTCCAGCGCGACCGGGTCGACCGCGCACGGCGTATGGTCGCGTGCGTCGAGGACCGCCTGGGCGTCGCCCTCGACGTGTCGCCGGAACCGGGCGTCGGTCGCCCGCACGTCGCCCGGGCGGTGGCCGAGAGCGCCGCGCCGCTCGGTTACGACGACGCCTTCGCCGAACTCATCGGCGAGAACGGGCCGTGTTACGTGCCCCGCGACGTGCCGTCGTTCGAGCGGGGCGCGGCACTGCTCGACGCCGCCTGTAGCGTCGTCGCGCTCGCGCACCCGTACCGCTACGACGACCCGGACGCGGCGCTGGCGACGGCCCGGACCCTCGACGCCGTCGAGCGCCACTACCCGTACGGCCGGTCGGTCGACCAGGCGACCGCCGACGACGTCATCGCCGACGCGGGGCTGCTGGCGACCGGGGGGAGCGACGCGCACGACCGGCGGCTCGGTCGTGCGGGGCTCGACGCCGATGGGTGGGCCGAGGTCGCCGCACGTCTGCCGGGAACGTAGGCTTAAACCCTGGCGGGCCACAAATGTAGGGCATGCAGTGTCACTACTGCGACCGCGAGGCCGCGTACGCCGCCGACAAGGAGGGGGTACGGGTCGGCCTGTGCGAGCGGCACTTCCGGGAGCGCCTCGAAGCGCTCGCGGAGTCCGAGGAGCTGGAGGCCCTGCGGGAGCAGATCGACATCGACCGGACGGAGTGACGCTGCCACCTATCAGAACTGAAACCGGGGCCCGTAGATTGAAGTCGACCGTGGCGCAACCGCCGCCAGGATAGTGCACCCGTCACGCGGGAACCAGGGGAAAACGATGACCGACCCGAGGGAGTACGACCCGGACGAGCTGCGGCGGATGGCCTTCGAGCGACGGAGCGACGGCGACGGCAACGGCGAGCGGGAGGGGTTCGGCGCGCCGCCCCTCGACGACTGGGAGGCGTCCGAGCCCCAGGTCGGCCCGGGCGAGGCGCTCGACGCCGCCCGCGAGCGGGAACTGCTCCGCCTCGACGCCTCCATCGGCGACGCCGAGCGGCCCTACCTGCCGCGGTTGCCCGAGCAACTGGCCGCGGAGTACACCGTCTTCGAGTGGCTCGACTTCCTCACCCGGAAGGGCGGGTTCAAGCGCGCGCTCCGCGCCCTGGAGTACTACCGCTCGGTCGGGTGGATCGGCGAACCGGCCGAGGAGCGCCTCCGGGAGTACCTCGTCGGGATGGACGTGGAACCGCCCCGCGACGAGGGCCGTCTCGACGTCGACGACCACCTGCTCAGCCTCGTCTACGTCGGCCGCCTGGCGGCGATGGACTGAACGGGTCACCGGGCGTCGACGGCGGGACGAAGGGGAAGGGAAGTGATTTGTGCGCGGACGCGGGACGACCGGACATGTCGGCCGCCGCCGTACCGCCCCTCCTCCGCGACCTGCTGGCCTCGGAGTACGCCCTCGTCGTCCTCTTCGGCGTCTTCGTCCTCGAGGGGGCGATGCTGATGTACTTCGTGCCCAGCGAACTGGTGGTTCCCGGCGCCCTCGTCCTCCTCGGCGAGGACCGGGCGGTCGCCGTGATCGCCGTCGCGGTCGCCGGAGCCACCGTCGGGCAGTACGCGCTGTTCGTCCTCGCGAAGCGCGCCGGTCGCGAGTACCTGCTCGACCGGCGCTGGTTCCGGATCGACGACGACCGCCTCGCGCGGTTCGAAGGGTGGTTCGAGCGCTGGGGGCCGCTCGTAGTGCCCCTCAGCAACAGCCTCGTTTTCACCCGCGGGATGCTCACCGTGCCGGCGGGGCTCGCGGCGATGTCCGACCGCCGGTTCGTCGCCCTCTCGGCGGCCGGGACGCTCGTCTTCGAGTCGGCGCTCGCGGCGCTGTACCTCGTCTCCGGGGTCCGGCTCTAGGCGTCGACGGTCACGACGTCGTCGAACAGGGTGCGGAACGCCTCGACGGTCCGATCGTCGTGGGTCGAGGGGTCCAGGTGGAAGTGGGCGGTGGCGCCCGCGGCGTCGAGGTGGGTCTTGAGCACGCTCAGGAACCGGTAGACGCGATCCGGTCCGGCGTACTGGAGCAGGACCGAGAGCGAGTGGAAACAGAGGACGGGACGGGTCCCCTCGACCGCGGCGAGGGCCTCCGTGAGCGCCACGCCGAGCCGGGTGAGGTTCCCCGGGTCGGCGACGGTCCGGACATCGACGTCGTCCGGGACCGCGTCGGGAGAGATGTCGGCCACGCCGTCCAGGGTGACCACCACGGTCTCGTCCGGCAGGCCGTCGAGGGCGTCCGCCCGGACGGAGAGCCGCGTCTCGGGGGGCTGGACGAGGGTGACGACGATGAGCCCGATGGCGTCGCTGCCGCCGAGGAGTTCGCCGCACAGGCGGTCGGCGGCGCCGATCGCTCCCGACTCGAGCAACAGGATCGAGCCGGGACCCTCGGAGAGGTCCGACCGCGGCCGATCGAACTCCATTCGATTCCGCTTCGGCCCGCGCGGCTTAAGGTGTTACGACGGATCGGAGGGGTCCGCGGCGCCGGAATGGCCCGCCAGACACTAAAGCCCCGGTGCGAATATGGTGTATGGTCGACCAGGTCAAGACCGGCATCGATGGGTTGGACGAGATCCTCGGCGGCGGAATCGCGCGGAACGCCGCGGTGCTGGTGAGCGGGAACCCCGGGACCGGCAAGAGCATCCTGAGCATGCAGTATCTCTATCACGGGGTCCGCGACCACGGCGAGAAGGGCATCTACCTCTCGTTCGAGGAGAACGAGGCCGACATCGCACAGGCCGCCGCGTCCATCGGCTTCGACGAGTGGGAGCAGTACGTCGAGGACGGCGACATCGTCGTCTACGACAAGCGCGACCTCCTCCGCGAGGACGACTTCTCCTCCACCATCGACCGCATCCTCGAGTACGTCGCGGTCGAGGAGTACTCCCGCCTCGTCGTCGACTCCTTCACGATGTTCTCGATGTTCTTCGAGACCGAGCGCGACCGCCGGACCTACCTGCTGCGGTTCATCGACATCCTCAAGGAGAACGGACAGACGGCGCTGCTCATCAACGAGCAGGGGGCCATCTTCCCGGAGACGGAGATCGACCTGGAGAACTTCCTCACGGACGGCAACATCTACCTCTCGCAGATCCCGACCAACGCCGACGTGAACCGGTATCTCTGGGTGGCGAAGATGCGCAAGCAGGACTTCGACAACGAGGTGTTCCCGATGGACATCGACGAGGGCGGCATCACGGTCCACCAGGACGCCGCCGGCTTCTCGCTGATGGAGTCCGGGTGGGGCGGCGGGGCCGGCGGACCGGGTGGCGGCGCGGCGGGAACCGGCAACGGCGGGAGTCCGTTCGACGGCTGACGCGGACCGCCGCGTCCCCCGGCGCCGACGACCGGGTCGACGGACGCCGGCGAGCGGCGACGGGCCGCCTGCCCGTCACTCCCGGCGGCGCACGTCGGCGTCCGGGGGCGGGAAGACGACGCCGTCGTCGTCGCGGGCGGCCGCGAGCAGGTCGGCCACGGTGTCGTCGGGAGCGAGGCCGTGCTCCTCGACGAGCGCCTCCAGGGTCCCCGGGGGGTACCGGACCGCGAGGTTCGACTCGGTGAGGAGGATGCCGAGCACCGACTCCGCGGCGGTGCGCTCGTCAATCTGGCGGGTGCTCCAGAGCAGGAGCGACTCGAAGGCCGCCACCACGTCGTCCGAGCGGAGCCGGTGGCTCCCGACGCTGTCGTCGAAGCGCGCGGTCACGTCGAACGCGTACGCGGCGTCGGCCGTCGCCAGCTTCTCGTTCAGGTAGTCGTGGACCCGCTCGTCGGTGAGTTCCGGTTCGTCCGACGCCGCCGTCTCGGCGGCCCGCTCGGCCGCGTCGGCCCGGAGCGACTCCGCGGTCGCGCTCGTCGACTCCCGGTCGGTCGCGTCGATCGGGTCGTCCGGGGAGACCACGTAGCGGTTGTCGTCGATCTCCCTGACGTGCTCGTCGTCGCTGATGTCCAGGTCGTCGGGGTCGAGCGCCGGCGCATCGTCGACGTCGCGGTCCTTCCTGTCCGGCGCCATGGCTGTGGCTACCCGGACGTGACGCGTCGTGATAAAAAATCCGTCGCGGGCGTCAGACCTCGACGGCGTTCTCGCCGGAGAGCGACTGCGGGACCTTCACGCGGATGATGGAGGTCGCGCCGCTCTCGGTGGTGATGCGGATCGTCGCCTCCTCACCGCCCTCGAGGTTGCCGTTGGTCGCCAGCTTGCTCAGGTCGAGCGTGACCGTCGCGCGGTCGGTCTTGGAGTTGAGGATGTTGTTGTTGCTCAGCGAGGAGTCGTCGTCCTCCAGCGAACTGTTCGTGACGACCGTGCTGTTGCTGAGCACGAACCGGTCGGTGCCGTCCGGGCCGATGTACTCGACGGTCGCGTTGTCGAGGTCGATGTCCTGCGCGCCGGGCGCGCGCTGAAGAATCATCTCGACCTCGGTGACCTGGTTCGGGCTCAGGGAGGTGTCGACCGTACCCGTCTTGGAGACGGGTTCGAGGCGGTCGGTGACCTGCTGGCTGCTCTGCTGTCCGGTCTGTTCTGACTGGGTCTGCAGGAAGCCGGCCGTGTTGATCAGCACGCCGGCGGCGATCGCCGCCACCAGCACCATCGCGATGAACACGATGAGCGTGCCGATCCCGACCTGCCCCCGCTCGTCCGCGTCGGGGAGTTTCTCGAACATCGATTTCCCGTTTTCGGATGTCTTGACCCAGTCTATCATCAAGGTCCCGTTCGGCCGTATTAACCGCTGGGCCCCGAGTATCAAGCGTGAAAGCGGAATCGCGCGCGAAACTCGCGGCGGTGCGAAGCGGGGAGCCTCTCGCAGGTGACGACGATGATGACGGAACTACGTTCGGACCGAAGGTGCTCGTGAGTGACGACGAGGATGACGGAACTACGTTCAGACCGAAGGTGCTCGTGAGTGACGACGAGGATGACGGGACCGCGTCCGGATCGGAACGGTCACTTGTAGGTGACGAGGCTGTAGACGACGAAGATGTAGCCGACCGACGTGAGACCGTTGTTGACGAGGAGCAGCGACCGGGTCGGGGCGAACCCGTTCAGAAACGTGCTGATCACCGTCGAGGCGGTCGCGGCGACCACGAGCGTGAACCCGATCGAGAGGTGAATCATCGCCCGGCGCAGCGTCTCCCGGTAGGCCCGGACGGCCATTCCGACCATGGCGAGGCCGGCCATCATGAGGAGGAAGCTGCTCCCCACGTACGCGAGGGTGAGTCCTTTCATGCTCCGCTACCCCGAGCGACGGGACGGGCGCTCCTAAACCTGCCCCCCGAAATATCGTTTCTGAAAATCAGGTGTCGGACAGCGCCCGCCAGGCGTCGTCCAGCTTGTTCTGGACGCGGGACCGCTCCTCGACGGCAACGCCGAACCCGTCGTCGCCGAAGGCGACGTTGACCTCGTCGACGTCGCGGCGGTAGACGTCGACCCGCCTGCGCTCGTCGGAGAGGACGCTGTCCTCCAGCGAGAGCAGGCCGGCGTCGGTGAGTTCCTCGATGCGGCGATAGCAGGTGGCGATCGGGATGTCGAGCTGCTCGCTCAGCTCCTGGGCGGACTGGGCCTCGTTCGTGGCGCCGAGGATCTCGACGCTGTACTTGCTCCCGAGGGTGCGTACGAGCTTGGCGTCGTCCACGTCGGCCCCCTCGCCCGTCGACATACTATCGAATACGGTAACCACACCGTAAATAGGTCACGCTCCGCGTCGGACGCCCGTCACGCGTGCTACTGCTCGCTGATCGACTCGCTCGCCAGGTTGCGACCCCGGGTGGTCAGCGCCACCTCGCGTCGCTTGCGCACCTCCTCCAGCACCTCGAGGTCGACGAGCCGGTCGAAGGTCTCCTCGACGGTCTCGACGTCCATCCCGACGAACTCGGGGATCTCGAACGGCGAGACCCCGGAGTAAAGCGCCATCAGCACCTCCTTCTCGGTCTCGCTCAGGTCGAGCGACGCCTGGTTGCGCTCGGCGCCGCGCCCGAGCAGCGTCTCGACGAACGAGCACCGCCGCGGCGGGCCGGCGACGTACGTCTGGACGCTCGTCCCGTCCTCGACGTGGGCCACCTCGACGACCTGCCGCTTCTCGTCGATGACCGTCCGCTCGCTCTCGTCGACCTGGCCCACCTCGTCCAGTTCCATCTCGACGAACGTCCCGTCGGCCATCGCCAGCGCCAGGCTCTCCTCCTCGACCTTGAGCCGGGACTTGTGCCACTCGGTGTCCTGGACGACGCCGCCCTCGACCGCCGGATGTTTGGCCAGCACCATCTCCTGGTCCAGCAGCGCGCGGAACAGCTTCGTGTCGAAGGTCTCGCGGTCCTTCGGGGCGACGAGCACGACCCCGTCGCCGAGCCGCAAAGCGATGTAGTCGGAGACCCGCGCGATCTCCTGGTTGAGGTCGAACCGGCCGCCGATCCCCTCGATCTCAGAGAGCGGGAGCTGTCGCTTCCCACCGCTGCCCGCAAGGACCAGCCGCCTGTTCGAGAGGATGATACGGCCGGCGGTCCAGGCGGCGTCCGAGAGCTTCCGCTCGTTCTTGACGACCTGTGCGAACTTCCCCTTGGTGTCGGCCAGCTTGTGCTCGCCCTCGCTCACGGCCACGCACCTCCTCGCGGGGTCGCGCGTACGGTCGTCCGGTCCGGTTCCGTCGGTCCCATTTCACCGTCCCCCGAGCTTCGAGAGCGCGCCGAGCGCGCGCTCACGGACCCGTTCGTCGTCCGTCTCGTCGACGAGCGCATCGAGGCGCTCCCGGGCGCGCTCGCCGCCGACCCGTCCGAGCGTGAACGCCGCCATCGCGCGGGCCTCCGCCGCCGCCGACCGGTCGAGAACGTCGAGCAGCTTCCCCTCGACGTCGACGTCCATCTCCGCGAGGCTGGTCGACGCGAACCGGGTCACCGCGTCGTCGTCGTCGTCCAGCGCGTCGACGAGCGCGTCGGCGGCCCGGTCGTCGGTCGACGCCACGCGGCCGAGCAGCCAGGCGGCGTTGCGGCGCTGGCGGAGCTGCTGGCCCTCGCGGAGGAGTTCGACGAGCGGCTCGACGACCGCGTCGTCGTCGACCGTCCGCAGCTCCGAGACGACCGAGTCGCGCATCTCGTGGCTGCGCTCGGCGGGCGCGTCCGAGAGCAGTTCGACGACCGCGAACACCGCCGCCCGGCGGACGGTGCCGCTCCCGTCGTCGAGCGCCCCCACGAGCGGATCGACGGCCGCCTCGCGTCCGAGGTCGCCGAGCGAGTCGACCGCCGCCCGCCGGACGCCCTCGTTCCCGTCGTCGAGCGCGACCACCAGCGGGTCGACCACCTCGCCGCCGAGCTTGCCCAGCGCGACCGCCGCCTCGCGCCGGACGGCCGCGTTCGGATCCTCGAGGCGCGCGGCGACCGGGTCGTTCGCCCGGCGGTCGCCGATGCGACCGAGCGCCCGGACGACCCGCGCCCGGACCCGGGGCTCCGGGTCGTCGAGCAGGTCCGTCAGCGGTCCGACCGCCGAGCCGTCGCCGATGCGGCCGAGCACCGCGGCGGCCGCCATCCGCACCTCCGGCCGGTCCGACGACAGCGCGTTCACGTACTCCCGGGCCACCGCCCAGTCGGCGCGGTCGCCGGCGCTCACGCCCTCCAGCTCCGCGACGAACCGCTCCAGCGCCGCCGCGCCCAGGTCGTCGAGCGCGTCGACCGCCGCCGCGCGCACCTCGACGTCGTCGTCCGCGGTCGCGGCCGCGACGAGCGTCTCGACCACCGTCTCGGCCGTCCCGTCCTCGGGCTCGGGGCCGACGGTCGCCTCAGGGTCGAAATCCGAGAGCATCTCTGCCGCCCGGCGCCTGACCGCCGGGCTGTCGCTTCCTTCGAGCAGGCGGGTCAGTTCCTCGACGTCGCCCTCGCGGTGGTGCTGGAACAGCGACATCAGGCATCACCTCGCAACCGGTAGACGCGCAACGGCTTGTCGACCGCCTCGAAGGCGTCCTCGTGGGTCCGGGGCAGGGTCTCGGTCTTCCCGACGACGAGGTAGCCGCCGTCGCGCAGCGACGACGCGACCGTCTCCGTGACCGGCCGCTTGTACTCCCGGTCGATGTAGATGAACAGGTTGCGACAGCAGACCAGGTCGAACGGGCCCCGCGCCTCGCCGCGGATGAGGTCGTGGCGCTCGAACGAGACCATGTCGCGGACCCGGTCGCGCACCCGGAACCGGTCGCCGTCGCGGTCGACGTACCGGTCGACCCCGTCGATGGGCTCCAGCTCGTCGCCGATGCTGGTCGTGCGGGTCGTCCGGTAGACGCCCTCGCGGGCGGTCGCGAGGGTCTCGGAGTCGATGTCCGTCCCCAGCACCTCGACGCACGACGCGTCGACGTCGGCGTCGTCGAGCGCGAGCATCGCCAGCGAGTACGGCTCCCGGCCGTCGGCACAGGGGGCGCTCCAGACCCGGACCCGGCGCCGGGCGGCGGTCAGGTTCCGCAGGACCTCCCGGACCCGCTCCCAGACCTCGGGGTTCCGGAAGAAGCCGGTGACGTTGATGCTCAGGGCGTCGAGCAGCGCGTCGCCCTCGGCGTCGTCGTCCTCCAGGATGCGGCGGTAGTCGGCGTAGGTGTCGGCCCCGGTCCGGCGCATCCGCGCCGAGATGCGGCGGTCGAGGTACGCGTCGTTGTAGTAGCTGGTGGCGAAGGACAGTTCGTCCTCAACGTACTCGATCAGCCGCTCGAACCCGGCGTCTGCGCCCTTGCTCATAGCGTGGTCACGTCGATGATGGGAACCACGTTGCCGTCGCCGATGACCGCGGTGCCGCTCAGCCCCGGCGTGTCGCTCAGCCGTCCCTGGAACGGCTTGATGACCACCTCCTCCTGCTGGGTCACGCCGCCACAGCGGAGCACGACCGGCCGGACCGATTCGCGCACGCGGACGTACATCCTCTCCGCGCTGCCGCCGTCCGCGGCCGCCTCGGGCGCCCCGTCCCCGGCCGCCCGGGTCTCGAGCGCCTCGTCGAGGTCGACGACCGGGTACGCGTCGTCGTCGTGTGAGACGACCTCCCGACCCTGGATGGTCTCGACGTCGACCGTCCGGCTCACCTCCTCGATGTTCTTGATGGGAATGCCGTACTCCTGCCCGTCGACGGTGACGAAGAGGACCTTCACGATGGCCATCGACACCGGGAGCTCGATGGTGACGGTCGTCCCCTCGTCGACCTCGCTGTCGACCGAGACGTCGCCGTCGAGCCGGGTCACGGTCCGGTGGACGACGTCCATCCCGACCCCGCGGCCGCTGACGTCGGTCACCTCCTCGGAGGTGGAGAAGCCGGGATGGTAGACGAGGTCGTAGACCGCCGAGTCGGCGAGCGCCTCGACCTCCTCGCGCGTGCGGACGCCCTGCTCGACGGCCTCCTCGCGGATCTCGTCGACGTCCAGGCCAGCGCCGTCGTCCCGAACGGTGATGGTGACGCTGTCGCGCTCGCGCTCGGCGGTCAGCCGGACAGTCCCCGTCGGAGGCTTGCCCTTCTCCTCGCGGACCGCCGGCGGCTCGATGCCGTGGTCGACCGCGTTCCTGATGACGTGCATCAGCGGGTCGGAGATCTCGTCGAGGATGGTCCGATCGAGCTCGACGTCGGTCCCCTCCATCCGGAAGTCGACCTGCTTGTCCAGGTCCCGCGCGAGGTCCCGGACCATCCGCGGGAAGGTGTTGACCGCCCGCTTGACCGGGACCAGCCGCATGTCCATCACGGTGTCCTGGAGGCTGTCGGTGATCTTGTCGAGTTCGTCGAGGTTCTCGCCCGCCGCGCCGCCGGCCTCCTCGACCGCCCGGCGGAGTTTGATGCGGCTCGTCACCAGCTGCTCGACCAGCCCGTAGAGGTCGTCGAGCTGGTCGACGTCGACCCGGACCGACTTGATGTCGTCCGTGGAGACGGCTTCCTCGCCGTCGTCGGTGCCGTCCTCGGCGCCGTCGCCATCGGCGCCCTCGTCGGCACCGCCATCGGCGCCCTCGTCGCCCTCGTCGTCCTCGACGCCCTCGTCGTCCTCGACGCCCTCGTCGTCCTCGACGCCCTCGTCGTCCTCGAC
>JBDGSZ010000001.1:0-4178 GCA_042217265.1 Haloferacaceae archaeon | reverse complement strand
GCCCTCGTCGCCGCCGTCCCCGGGCGCCTCGTCGTCGGCCGCCGGAACCGCGTCCGCCGACGCGTCGCGGGTCGCGGCCGCGACCTGCCGGGGGGCCTCCAGGGCGTGGACGGCGGCCTCCGGGTCGTCGGCGTCGACGGCGGCCACGAACCCGTCCTCGAACGAGCCCTCCTCGACCATCTCCCGGGGCGGCTCCGTCTCCACGACGTCGACGGCGTCCTCCGCCGTCTCCAGCGCCAGCATCGCGTCCACGCCCCGCATGTCGCTGTCGGCCAGTTCGACCCGCACCCGGTAGGGCGGCCCGTCGTCGGGCGGGCCGTCCACGTCCCCGGCGTCGGGCGCGTCGTCACTATCGGCGTCGCCCGGATCGTCACCGCCGGCATCGGGCGCGTCGTCGGCCGTGTCGTCCTCGTCGGCGGCGGCGGGCGCGTGGTCACCGCCGTCCTCGTCCGGATCGTCCCCGGCGGCGTCCGGTCCCTCCTCAAGCGCCGCCCGGAGGGCGGCCACCTGGTCGTCGACCGCGGTGCTCGGCTCGCCCTCGCTCTCGATCTCGTCGAGGATGGACTCGATGCGGTCGACGCCCTCGAACACCTCGTCCATCACGGCGGGCGTGGCCTCGAGGTCGCCCTCGCGGATGGCGTCGAGCAGGTCCTCGATGGCGTGGGCGAGGTCGGAGGCGTCCTCGAACCCCATCGCCCCGAAGTTGCCCTTCAGGGTGTGGGCGGTCCGGAACACCTGGTCCATCGCCTCCTCGTCGTCGGGGTCCGATTCGAGGGCGAGCAGCGAGTTGTTCAACCGGGTGATGCTCTCCTCGCTCTCGCGGACGAACGCGTCGAGGTAGTCGTCGTTCATGGTTCGATGTGGTCGCGGACCCCCGCGGCGACCTCGTCGGCGGGCAACACGCGGTCGGCGGCGCCCGCCTCGATGGCCTCGCGGGGCATCCCGAAGATGGTGCTCGTCTCCTCGTCCTGTGCGATCGTGTGGCCGCCGGCGGCCTGAACCGCGCGCATCCCGGCGGCGCCGTCCTCGCCCATGCCGGTGAGGAGGACGCCGACCAGGGGCCCCTCGGCCGCGCCGGCGACCGAGCGCATGGTCACGTCGACGGATGGCCGGCAGCCGTGGACCGGCGGGTCGTCGGTCAGTTCGAGCCGCAGGCGACCCCATCGCCACCCGTCGACCCGGAGGTGACGGTCGCCGGGGGCGACGGCCACCTCGCCGCCGTCGACGGACCCGCCCGGGGACGCCTCGCGCACGTCGTACGGACACCGGTCGTCGAGGCGGGCCGCGAACCGGCCCGTGAACCCCTCGGGCATATGCTGGACCACCAGCACCCGGAGGTCCGCCCCCGGGGGGAGCCCTTCGAGGACCCGCTCGACGACCTGCGGACCGCCGGTGGAGGCGCCGACCACCAGCGTGGCGTCATCGCGGTAGGCCGTCGCGTCCGCGGCGGCGGCCGCGGCGCCGCCGCCCGCGGCGGAGGCCGTCGGGGCCGTCGGCTCGACCAGCGCGGCGGTGACGTCCGACCGGGCGACCGAGACGACCTTCTCGACCAGCTGGTCGCGCTGGCGTGACATCCCCGCGGAGACCTCGCCGCCGGGCTTGGCGAAGACGTCGACGGCCCCGCGTTCGAGCGCCTCGAAGGCCGTGTCGGTCCCCTCGCCGGTGTGGGCGCTGAGCATCAACACCGGGGTCGGCCGCTCGTCCATGATGCGCTCGACGGCGGTCAGCCCGTCGGTGCCGGGCATCTCGACGTCCATCGTCACCACGTCGGGCCCGTGCTCGACCACCCGCTCGACGCCGGCGGCCCCGTCGGCCGCCTCGGCGACCACCTCGACGCCCGCGTCCTCGAGGATGTCGCCGATCATCGTCCGCATGAACCGGGAGTCGTCGACGACGACGGCCTCGATGTCCGCCGACATTAGCGACCACCCCGCGGTCCGTCGGTGCTCCCCGCTGGCATGTCGTCTATCCCAACGAACCCCGAGACCGTATATAGGCGTTCGGCCCGGAGAATCAGCTGTGATAACAGAGAATGCGCGCCCGCGCACGACCCGTTCGAGGGCGGGTGGCCAGGGACATCGGGCGCGTCGCGTGATGCGCCCGCCGGGCGCCGATCCCGGATCGAGTATCAACTCTGATACTGTGCGGCCAACGGTTAACTGAGAGAGCGGAGACGGGCCGGCCACATGAGACCGATAGAGCGGAGGTGGCCGGCGTGAGCCCCGCGTCGTGGCTGCTGCCGGACCGCCTCAGACGGAGCTACCTGCTGAAGCTCTCGACGGCGCTCGCGGCCGTGGTGCTGGTGTCGGCCCTCGTCGGCGCGTACACGTACACGAGCACGGCCAGCGGCCTCCGGGCCGACGTCCACGACGAGATGCGGACGGTGGCGGAGAACGAGGCGACGGAGCTCGCGGACTGGCGCACGGACCGGAAGCGGATGGTGCGGATGCTCTCGCAGGTCGCGGTCATGGAGAGCGACTCGCCGGATCTCATCCGCCGGTACCTCGAACGCGAGACGGCGTCGCTCCCCGACGACGTGCGGGCGGTCCACTACTTCGACTCGCAGAGGAAGGTCGTCGTCGCGAGCTCGGATCCCGGAATGGAGGGGACGAACCTCGCAGACGCCGGCGTGCCGTGGGCACGGAAGTCGCTCAGCCGCGGCGCGACGTTCTCCTCGCGACACGACGTGCTCGTGTCGTCGGTGTACGCCTACGGGGGCAACGACACCATGGCGTTCGTGAGTCCGGTCCCGGGCACCGTCGACCGGGTGCTCGTCGTGACCGTCGACGTCGACGCGGTCGCGGAGCGGTTCCAAGCGCCCGGGAACGGCTCGTTCGTCCAGGTCGTGAACGGGCAGGGCCGCATCGCCTTCGACGGGAAGGGGAGCGCCGCCATGACCGAGTACGTCGACGGCAACAGCTCGCTCGTCGCGGCCGGGCTGAACGGGTCGACGGGCGTCGCGGAGCGGACGCTCGGGACGGAGAACCGCGAGTACGTGGTGTCGTACGCGCCGGTCGAGGGGACCGACTGGGTGGTCATGGTCCACGCGCCGACCGATCAGGCGTACGCGCTGGTCTCCACGATAACGAAGGACGTCGGCGGGCTGGTGCTCGCGGTGCTGCTCGGGTTGGCGCTCGTCGGGGCGACCATCGGACGGTCGACAGTCACCGCCCTCCGTGACCTCTCCGACCGGGCCGAGGCGCTGGCCGCGGGCGAACTCGACGCCCCGCCGCGCGACTCGGGCCGGATCGACGAGGTCGGCGACCTCGAGGCGGCCTTCGCCGACGTGCGGGCGTACCTCGAGACCGCGACGGCCCAGACCGAGGCGCTGGCCGACCGCCGGTTCGACGACGAGGTGTTCGACGAGGAGGTGCCCGGGGCCTTCGGCGAGGCGCTCGCGACGACCCACGCGGACATCGAGCGGATGGTCACCGACTTGGAGGAGACGCGGGCCGAGGCCGAGCGCGCCCGCGAGGAGAGCGAGGCGCTCGCCGAGGCCATCGAGGAGAAGGCCCGGGAGTTCGAGGCCGTCCTCGACGACGCCGCTGACGGCGACCTGACCGGGCGGATGGACCCGGAGAGCCGGAGCGACGCGATGGCCGACATCGCCCGGCAGTACAACGAGACCGCGGCGGAGCTCGAGTCGACCGTCGCGAGCATCCAGGCGTTCGCGGAGTCCGTCGCCGAGTCGAGCCTCGACGTCGAGTCCCGCGCCGCCGAGGTCCGCGAGACCAGCGACCAGGTCAGCCGCTCGACCGACGAGATCTCCGAGGGCGCGAGTTCGCAGACGGAGGACCTCACGCAGGTGACCGAGGAGATGAGCGACCTCTCGGCGACCGTCGAGGAGATCGCCGCCTCCTCGGACGAGGTGGCGTCGACCGCCGAGCGGGCGGCCGAACGCGCCGACGAGGGACAGGCCGCGGCGGCGGACGCCCTCGACGAGATGGCGGGCATCGCCGAGCAGGTCCAGCGGGCGGCGGACTCGGTCGCGTCGCTGGAGACCGAGATGTCCGAGATCGGCGAGGTCGTCGGGATGATCGACGAGGTGGCCGACCGGACGAACGTGCTGGCGCTGAACGCCTCCATCGAGGCCGCCCGGGCCGGTGAGGCCGGCGAGGGCTTTGCCGTCGTCGCCGAGGAGGTCAAGTCGCTCGCCGAGGAGGCGGGCGACGCCACCG
>JBDGSZ010000019.1:0-26676 GCA_042217265.1 Haloferacaceae archaeon | reverse complement strand
GCGTTCTCGCGGGCCTTCGAGAACACCTCGCGGACGCCCTTCTCGGACTCGCCGATGAACTTGTTGAGCAGCTCCGGCCCCTTCACCGAGATGAAATTGGAGTCGGCCTCGTTGGCGACGGCCTTGGCGAGCAGGGTCTTGCCCGTGCCGGGCGGGCCGTAGAGCAGGACGCCCTTCGCGGACTCCATGTCCATCCGCTCGAACACCTCCGGGTACTCCAGGGGCCACTGGATGGTCTCGCGGAGGCGCTCCTTGGTGTCCTCGAGCCCGCCGACGTCGGACCAGACGACGTCCGGCACCTCGACGAAGACCTCCCGCAGCGCGGAGGGCTCGATGCCCTTCAGCGCCTGCTTGAAGTCGCTCTCGGTGACCTCGATGGAGTCGAGCACGTCGGCGTCGATCTCCTCGGCCTCGAGGTCGATCTGTGGCCGGACCCGCCGAAGGGCGGTCATGGCGGCCTCCTTGGCCAGGCTCTCCAGGTCGGCGCCGACGAACCCGTGGGTGTTGTCGGCGAACTCGTCGAGGTCGATCCCCTCGGCGAGCGGCATCGTCCGGGTGTGGACCTGGAGGATCTCCTTGCGGCCGTCCCGGTCCGGGACGCCGATCTCGATCTCGCGGTCGAACCGGCCGCCCCGCCGGAGGGCCGGGTCGATGGCGTCCACGCGGTTGGTCGCGCCGATGACGACCACCTCGCCGCGCTCGTCGAGGCCGTCCATCAGCGAGAGCAGCTGGGCGACCACGCGCCGCTCGACGTCGCCGCCGGCCTCCTCGCGCTTGGGCGCGATGGAGTCGAGTTCGTCGATGAAGACGATGGCGGGCGCGTTCTCGGTCGCCTCGTCGAAGATGTCCCGCAGCTGCTCCTCGCTCTCGCCGTAGTACTTCGACATGATCTCCGGCCCCGAGATGGTCTCGAAGTGGGCGTCGATCTCGTTGGCGACGGCCTTGGCGATGAGCGTCTTGCCCGTTCCCGGCGGGCCGTGCAGGAGCACGCCCTTCGGCGGCTCGATGCCGAGGCGCTTGAACAGCTCCGGGTGGCGCATCGGCAACTCGATCATCTCGCGGACCTGCTCGAGCTCGTCTTCGAGGCCGCCGATGTCCTCGTAGGTGACGTCCGGGGCGCCGCCCTCGCCGGCGCCCGCGGTCCCCTCGGCGATCTGCTCGGCGGGCTGCTCGCTCAGGCGGATCTCGGTCGAGTCGTTAACCACGACGGTCTCCGACGGCTCGGTGGAGGCGACCTTCAGCGGGATGGCCTGTCCCTGGCCGCCCATGAAGCCGAACCCGAGCGGGAGCTGGACGGTCTGACCGGCCGTGACCGGTTTGCCGCTCAGCTCCCGGCGGATGAGCGACTCGATGTTGCCCCGGATGCCCAGCCGCTGGGGCAGGGCGACCGTGACCTGCTCGGCCGGCTCGACGTCGACCTTCTCGATCTCGACGCGGTCGTCGATGCCGACGTTCGCCTGCTGGCGGAGCCGGCCGTCGATGCGGATCACGCCGCTGCCCCGGTCTTCCGGGTAGCCGGGCCAGACGCGCGCGACGGCGGTGCCCGACCGGCCCTCGATGCGGATGAAGTCGCCGGCCTCGAGGCCGAGTTCGGCCGCAGCCGCCTTCTCCACGGCCGCGAGCCCGCGACCGGCGTCCTTCTGCTTGAGCGGCTTGACGATGAGCTTCATGACGTGCCTCCCCGGACGGCCAGTACGCCGTTGTTGGCCTCGACGCTTTCGGCTTCGCCCGGCAGCTCGAACTCCGCCTCGCGCACGCCCGACCCGGTCTCCACGACGACGATGGCCGTCTCCCCGACGACGTCGACGTCGACGGCCCCGGCGGCCGTCCCGACGTCGGCGGCGACCGTCCACCCGTCGTCGTCCTCGTACCGGCGTACGAACGCCTCGTCGCCGACCTGTTGGTGCTGGTTCATCTGAATCCTAACTCCACGTTAGCGACACAAATATATAAATGCGTCGCTCCGTAATCGGATGACGGCGCCGGGTGTCTCGAAAATCGGGAGTGTTGCGGTTCGCACGCCGTCCCCCGGTCGCGTGGTTTATTCGGTCCCGGGCGGTAGTCGGTGGTATGGAGACGGTCACCCACCGGGGACGGACGGTCGCCTACCGGCGCGACGACCGGGGCGGTGACGGGGCCCCGCTGCTCTGTGTCCACGGCAGCGGGAGCCATCGCGGCGTCTGGCGTGGGCAGTCGCGCCTGGCCGACCGGCGTCCGGTCGTCGCGCTCGACCTGTCCGGACACGGCGACAGCGACGACGTGGACGCCGGACCGGGTTACGAGGCGCTCTCGGCGTACGCCGACGACGTCGTCGCCGTCGCGCGGGAGACGGGCGCCGGAGTGCTCGTCGGCAACTCGCTCGGCGGCGCAGTGGCGCTGTGGGTGGCGCTCGAACGCGACGTCCCGCTCGACGGGCTGGTCCTGGCCGGAACCGGGGCGCGCCTGGCGGTGCTCGCCGACCTCCTGGAGTGGCTGGCGGACGACTTCGACCGCGCGGTCGAGTTCCTCCACGGCCCCGGACGGCTCTTTCACGACCCCGACGACGCGACGCTCGCGGCCTCGCGCGAGGCGATGTACGACGCGGGGCGCGCGGTGACGGCCCGGGACTTCCGGACCTGTCACGCCTTCGACGTCCGCGACCGGCTCGACGAGGTCCGCGTCCCCGCGCTCGCGGTCGTCGGCGAGTACGACCGGCTCACGCCGCCCTGGTACCACGAGCACCTCGCCGACGAACTCCCCGACTGCGGCCTCGCGCTCGTCGAGGACGCCGCTCACCTCGCCATGCTCGAGGAGCCGCGGGCGTTCAACGCCGCCGTCGAGCGGTTCCTCGACGGTCTCGGGCACGGCCGTTCCGGCAGCGATTAGTCACCGCGCGCGCAAGGACCGGCCGTGCCACGGCGCGTCGCGCGGACCGACCCGGAGGGCGTCGACTACGGCTGGGTGATGCAGACGACGTTCGTCGTCACCGTCCTCCTCGGCGCGCCGCTGGTCGCAGCCCTCTCGACGACCGTCTCCCTCGGCTCCTGGCCCGCCCGCGCCGCCTTCGCGATCCGGGTCGGGGCCGTCGTCTGGATCGTCACCGCCGTGGGCGTCTTCCTCTACGCGCGTCGGACCGACGCGGGCGACGCGGGCGACGGCGCGGCGGAGTGACCCCGGAAGACCCTTTGTGGCGGCGGCGAAACGCGGCGCCATGATCGACGAGACCGTCCGGGAGATCCGGCAGATGGAGACCCACAGCTCCTCCATCGTCGCGGTCAAGGCCGCCCGGGCGCTGACGGAACTCCTCGACCGGGACTTCGTCTCCCTCGACGAGTACGAGCGGAGCCTCGAACGCAACTCGCAGGCGCTCCGCCGGGCCAACCCCTCCCACGCCTCGCTTTTCACCACCCAGCGCGACGTGGTCGGGAGCGTCGTCGGCGAGGCGGCGGACGTCGAGGAGGCCAAACGCCTCACCCGGGCGGCCATCGACCGGGTCGTCGAGCGCGTCGAGACGGGCAAGCGCCGGGCGGCCGAGCGCGCCGCCGACACCCTCTCGGACGGCGAGACGATCCTGACACACGACTACTCCTCGACCGTCCTCGAGGCGGTCGAACTCGCGGTCGGGGACGGGGCGGACCTCACCGTCCACGTCACCGAGGCCCGTCCCCGATACCTCGGCCGGAAGACCGCCAGACGGCTGTCGACCGTTGACGGCGTCGACCCGCACCTGATGGTCGACGCCGCCGCCGGCGAGTTCCTCCCCGACTGTGACCGGATGGTCGTCGGCATGGACTGCATCGTCGACGACACCCTCTACAACCGCGTCGGCACGTTCCCCATCGCCGCCGCGGCCGCGCACCACGACGTGCCGGTCCACGTCGTCGGGTCCTCCGCGAAGGTCATCGACGAGGGGTTCGTCTTCGAGAACGAGTTCCGGCCGCCGGCCGAGGTGAGCCTCGAGCCCCTCGAGGGCGTAACCGTCGAGAACCCGGCCTACGACGCCACGCCGACCCGGCTCGTCGACGCGGTGTTCACCGACGAGGGACGGCTCGAGCCCTGACGCCGGTGGCGACCCCGGTCCCGGAATCCGCGGGCGCCGGGCGGGCGGTCACCGCCGGATGAGGTCCGACAGCCGGTCGCGGATGCCCCCGTCCTCGCCGAGGCGCAGGTAGTACGCGTCGCCGCCGTCCTCGTAGTAGCGATCTACCCGCCGCTCGACCTCGAAGCCGACGTGCTCGTAGAAGCGCAGCGCGTCGTCGTTGGTCGTCCGAGCGTGACAGGTCACGGTCCGGTGGTCCTCGGCCACTTCCGCGACGAGGCGGCGACCGAACCCTTTCCCCCGCATCTCGGGAGCGACGGCCAGAAAGAGAATGTAGCCGTCCCGGCGGGCCGAGACGAAGCCCGCCAGGTCGTCGTCCACGTACAGCAGGTGGCAGGTCGCGCGGCGGTAGGCGTCCCGGAAGAACCCCTCGCGCTGCTTGAGGACGCCCTCCTCCCGTCGGACCCGCTCTTTGAGTTCCCAGGCCTTGTCGACGTGATCCGTCCCGCCAACCCCGTCGACCCGCTTCTCTACGTTGACGCTCACCGTTCGACGGTATAGCGTTGTGGAAGTTAATTCCACCGTCGGGCGTCACCGTTTTGCTCCGCCGGGCGCCAGTCGGAGGCGTGACGCGCGGCGACTTCCGCCTCCGCGAACACACCGCCGACGTCGCCGTCGAGGCGAGCGGTCCCGACCTCGGCGCGACGTTCGCGGCGGTCGCCGACGGCATGGCGGCCGCGATGTGCGACGACGTCCCGTCCGGCGGCGAGCGCTTCCCCGTCTCGGTCGCCGCGGAGGGCCGCGAGGCGCTCCTGTTCGACTACCTCGACCGGCTCATCTACGAGCGCGACGTCCGCGGCGTCCTCCCGGTCGACAACGAGGCGACCGTTCGCCGCGACGGCGAGTGGACCGTCGAGGCCGCCGCCCGGGGCGTCCCCCTCGACCGCGTCGACGCCCGCGACTTGAAGGCAGTCACGTACTCCGAGATGCGCGTCGAGGCGACCGACGACGGCTGGCGGGCGTACGTCGTCTTCGACGTCTGACTCCCCCGGCGTTTACCAGGCGTGCCGACGTAGGGCGTCGCATGTTCACACGCGACAGACTCCGCGGACGGCTCGCCGCGGCCGTCGGCCTCGCGCTCGCGGCGTTCCCGGCGGTGGTCGCGGGACACGTGAAGTACGTCACCGACGAGCAGCGCCCCGGCGGCTTCGGCGACCTGCTCGCGGCCGTCCTCTCGGACCCGCTCGGCCTCGCGCTGGTCGGCGGCGGCGGCCTCGTCGGCGTCGGCGGCGTCCTCGGCTACCTCCGGTTCCAGCCCTTCGCGGCCGACGTCGGCGCCTTCCGCCGCGCGCTCGCGGGGTACCGCGACCTCGTGCCGTGGCTCGTCCGGCTCTCGGTCGGCCTGCCGCTCGTCGGGGCGGGCTTTGCCGGCTACCTCTTCGCCCCGGTCGTCACCGCCCCGGTCGACCTCTTCGGACTGACCCTCGGGGCCGCCGCGCTCCGCCTGTTCGGGGTCACCGCCGGCTTCTTCCTCCTGTTCGGGCTAGCGACCCGCCTCGTGGCCGCCGCGACGCTCCTGGTCTACCTCGTGGCTCTCGCCGCGGACCCCAGGCTCCTGCTCGCGTTCGAGTACGTCCCCGGCCTCCTGGCGGCGGTCCTCCTCGGCGGCGGCCGCCCGAGCGCCGACGACATCATCGAGGAGGTCGCCGCGGACGACCGCACCGTCTACTCCTCGTTCGACCCGCTCTATCGCCGCGTCGTCGTCCCCTTCCGCCGGCGCGTCGAGCCGTACGAGCCGCTCGTCCCGCTGGTACTCCGGGTCGGCCTCGGCGTCGCGTTCGTCTACCTCGGGGTCACGCAGAAGCTCCTCGACCCCGGCGGCGCCTACGCCGTCGTCGCGAAGTACGACCTCACGAGCGTCGTGCCCGTCTCGCCCGCGCTGTGGGTCTTCGGCGCCGGGGTCACGGAGGCCGTCGTCGGCCTCGCGCTCGCGGCCGGCGCGTTCACCCGCGCGAGCTCCAGCGTCGCCTTCCTCCTTTTCACCACGACCCTGTTCGGCCTGCCGGACGACCCGGTGCTCGCGCACATCAGCCTCTTCGGCCTCGTCTCGGCGGTCCTCGTCACCGGCGCCGGCCCGTACTCCGTGGACGCCCGGCTCCGGCCGGGGACGGCGGTCGATACCGACCCCGCCACGGCGTCGGCAGCCGACTGACCGAGTGAAAGCCCCTTTGTCGTCGGCCGTGAAAGGCCCCGCATGACGACCCGCGAGTTCGGCGACATCACCCTCGAGCGCATCCGCGAACACGTCTGGGAGATTCCGAGGGAGGGCGACATGCGCGTCCCGGCCCGCGTGCTCGCCAGCGAACCGCTGCTCGAACAGATCGCGGACGACATGACCCTCCGGCAGTTGAAAAACAGCACCCACCTCCCGGGCGTCGCCCGCTACGCGCTCTGTATGCCCGACGGCCACCAGGGCTACGGCTTTCCCGTCGGCGGCGTCGCCGGCATCGACGCCGAGGAGGGCTGTATCTCGCCGGGAGCGATCGGCTACGACATAAATTGTGGCGTGAGAATGATGAAAACAAATCTGGCCTACGACGACGTCCGCGGCCGCGAGGAGGATCTCGTGGACGCCCTCTTCGAGGCGGTGCCGTCCGGCCTCGGCGGCGGCGGCGTCGTCGAGACCGACCGCGGCACCGTCGACGAGATCCTCGAACGCGGGATGGAGTGGGCCCTGGAGGCCGGCTACGCCGTCCCCGCCGACCTCGACCACTGCGAGGACGAAGGGCGTCGGCCCGACGCCGATCCGAGCGCCGTCTCGGACGAGGCGAAGGACCGCGGCCGCAACCAGGTCGGGTCGCTCGGGTCGGGCAACCACTTCCTGGAGGTCCAGCGGGTCACCGACGTCTACCGGCCCGAGGTGGCCGAGGCATACGGTCTCGAACCCGATCAGGTCGTCGTCCTCATCCACTGCGGCTCCCGGGGGCTCGGTCACCAGGTCTGCACGAACTACCTCCGGCGGATCGAGCGCGAACACGCCGACCTGGTCGAGCGGCTGCCCGACAAGGAGCTCGCCGCGGCACCCGCGGGGTCGCGGCTCGCGGCGGAGTACTACGGCGCGATGTGTGCCGCCATCAACTACGCCTGGGTGAACCGCCAGCTCGTGATGCACCGGACTCGCGAGGTGTTCGCGGACGTGTTCGACCGCGACTGGCGCGACATGGGCATGGACCTGCTGTACGACGTCGCCCACAACATCGCCAAGCGCGAGACCCACGAGGTCGGCGTCGACGCGAGCGGCCGCCCGGCCCCCGAGGACGAGGGGGTCGAGGTCGCCGAGCGGGACCTCTTCGTCCACCGGAAGGGCGCGACCCGCGCGTTCCCCGCCGGCCGGTCCGAGGTCCCGCCCGCCCACGCCGCCGTCGGCCAGCCCGTCATCATCCCGGGGAGCATGGGCGCCGGCTCCTACGTCCTCCGGGGCGGCGAGCGGTCGATGGACGTCTCCTTCGGCTCGACTGCCCACGGCGCCGGGCGGGTGATGAGCCGGACGCGGGCCAAAGACGAGTTCTGGGGCGAGACGGTGCGGGACGAGCTCCGCGACCAGCAGGCCGTCTACGTCAAGGCCCAGAGCGGCGCCACCGTCGCCGAGGAGGCCCCCGGCGTCTACAAGGACGTCGACGAGGTGGTCAGGGTCTCGGACGCGCTGGGCATCGGCGACAAGGTGGCCCGCACGTTCCCCGTGTGCAACATCAAGGGCTGACGTCGGGGCCCGGGCGGCCGCACGCGGTCGGATGACGCCGCATCGGGCGACAGGTCAAAGCCCGCGGCGAACCTCCGGTCGCACATGCGGACGAGCGATCCCCCCGACGACCTGCCGGACCGCGTCCTTCGGCTCCTCCGCGAGGCCGACGGCGCCGTCCCGGCCGGCACGCTCCAGCGCCGGCTCGCCCGGGACGGCATCGACGTCGCCAAGCGCGTCGTCGTCGAGACGGCCGACGATCTGGCCGAGGCGGGCCGCGCCGAGCGGGAACCCGGCCCGAAGTACTGCGTTCGGGACGGGTAGACGACCCGCGGCCGGACGGTCGTCCGGCGACCCCCGCACATCGGTCGTGATAACTCCCCCGTAACGCCTTTCAGTAGCATGAGTGTCACGTCCCGGTATGGAGGACGACATCGACGTCCTCTACGTCGGTCCCGAGTCGACGACCGCGGAGCGCCTGGGGCGGGCGGCCCGGTTCGACGTGACGACGGCCGCGGACGCCGCGGCGGCGCTCGACCGGCTCGACGGCGTCGCCGCCGATTGTGTGGTGAGTCGACACCGTCCACCGTCGGTCGACGGGCTCACCCCCCTCGACCGGCTCCGCGACGAGCGTCCCGGCCTGCCGTCGCTCGTGGTCGTCGACACGCCGGGCGAGGCGGTCCGCGACGCCGTCGGCGCCGGACGCATCACCGACTACCTCACCGTCGAGGCGGTACGGGTCGGCAGCCTCCCCGCCCGCGTCGAGACGGCGGTGCGGCGCGAGAACCGGGAACGGACGGTCGACCGGGAGCGGTGGCTCGCCGAGATCGTCGGCACCGCCGACGTCTCCCTCTACCTGTACACCGCCGACTGGGAGGAACTCCTCTTCGTCAACGCCGCGTACAAGGACGTCTGGGGACGTTCCATCGCGGACCTGTACGAGCGCCCGCACGACTTCCTCGATGCCGTCCATCCGGACGACCGGAAGCGGGTCGAGGGCGCGATGGAGCGGGCGTCCGCCGGCGAGTCCGTGGACGTCGAGTTCCGGATCCACGTCGAGGGGGATCGACGCTGGCTCGCGGCGCGGGCGGAACCGGTTCGCGACGACGCGGGCGAGGTCGTCCGGATCGCCGGGTTCGTCAGTGACGTCACCGAGCGCAAGCGGCGCCAGCGCGCGCTCGAACGCGAGCGCGACCGGTATCTCACCCTCTTCGAGAACCTACCCAACCCGGTCGTCCACGGCGTCGCGGAGGGGGGAATCCCGATCGTGAAGGACGTGAACCCCGCCTTCGAGGAGACGTTCGGCTACGACGCCGAAGCGATACGGGGCGAACGCCTCCACGACCACATCCTTCCCGACGGCGTCGACGGGGCGGCGGCTCTCGACGGACGGATCCTGGAGGAGGGGGAGGTCACCACCGAGGTGCGCCGGGAGGCGGCCGACGGAACGCGACTCTTCCGGCTCGACGTCGCGACCCGGCACCCCGACGACGGTCCTCCCGAGGGCTACGCGATGTACACCGACATCACCGAGCGCGAGGAACACCGCGAGGCGCTCCGCCGGGAGCGCGACCGCCTGAGCGCCCTCTTCGAGGCCGTCCCACAGCCCGTCGTCCACGTCGCCTTCGAGGACGACGACCCCATCGTTCGGCGGATCAACGAGCCGTTCGAGGCGGTCTTCGGGTACTCCGAGGCCGAGGCTATCGACGAGTCGATCGACGATCTCATCGTTCCGGATCGCCTCTCGGGGGAGGCCCGGGAGATCAACCGGGCCGCCCGCGAGAACGCGTCCATCCGCCGCGAGGTCCGCCGCGAGACCGTCGACGGGGAACGGGAGTTCCTCTTCTCGACCCGTCTCATGCGGGCCGACGGGGGCGACGAGGCGCTCGGCATCTACACCGACATCACGGCCCAGAAACGGCGGGAGAAACGGCTGGAACGACAGAACGAGCGCCTCGACGAGTACGCGTCCGTCATCAGCCACGACCTGCGGAACCCGCTGAACCTGCTCTCCGGGGCGCTCGATCTGGCCGAAGGGACCGGCGACTCGGAGCACTTCGAGCGCGCCCGCCGCGCGGCCGACCGGATGGACCGTCTCATCGACGACCTCCTGACGCTGGCCCGGCAGGGCGACCGGGTCGACGATCCCGACGCCGTCGACCTCGCCCGCGTCGTCGAGCGGTCCTGGGAGGCGGTCGAGGGCGAGGGGAGAGAACTCGAGGTCGCCGTCGAGGGCCGCGTTCCGGCCGACGAGGGGCGGCTTCGGCGCCTGTTCGAGAACCTCTTCCGGAACAGCGTAGAGCACGGGGGCGACGACGTCACCGTGACGGTCGGCGACCTCCCCGACGGGTTCTACGTCGCCGACGACGGGCCGGGCGTTCCCGAGGCCGACCGGGACCAGGTCTTCGACAGCGGGTACTCGACCGCGGACGAGGGGACGGGGTTCGGCCTGGCCATCGTCCGTCGCATCGCGGAGGCACACGGCTGGGAGGTCCGTCTGACGACCGCGGCGGACGGCGGCGCGCGGTTCGAGTTCTCCGGCGTCGAGGCACCCCGGTGACGTCGGGCGCCGGCCGCGCGCCGGGCCGTCGGGCCGCACGACGGCTCGTCAGGGCCCCGCGTCCGGACCGGGGTCCGGTCCCGGGCCGAACCCGGGGTCCGGAGCGAGTTCCACGTACTCGCTCTCGGGCTCCGGGACGACCTCCTCGCCCTCCTCGTACCTGACGTAGGAGAGGTAGAACCGCTCGCCACACCCCTCGGCGTCGTCGCGTTTCAGCGTGCCGTCCGCGCCGCAGGTGAACGCGACGCCGTCGGCCGCCTCCACGTCCTCGTCGGGGTCGACGTACTCCCAGCCGACGAGCGGGTAGGGCGTCACCGACCGGTCGGCGAGGTAGCCCTCCCGCTCCAGTTCGACGATCGCGCCGCAGTGCGGGCAGTGGTAGGTGACCGAATAGCTCACGGGAGCGGTAGGCGACGGACGGACGTGAATCCCGCGGCCTAGTGCCTCGACGGCCCGTCGCCCACGTACCGGAACGCGACGCCGGCCCGCTCGGCGGCCGTCGCGTCTCGCTCGCTGTCCCCGACGAACAGCGCTCGCTCCGGGGGGACGCCCAGCGGTTCGAGCGCGGCCAGGAGCGGCTCGGGCTCGGGCTTGCGCGTCGCCACGGAGTCGCGGCCGACGACCGCGCCCACCCGGTCGTCGAGGCCGTGGACGTCGAGCGCGACACGGGCCGCGGCCTCGGCGTTGAGCGAGCAGACCGCCGCCGGCCGGTCCAACCCGGCGAGGTCGTCGGCCGCCGGCAGCCGCTCCGACCGCCGGGCGCCCTCGGTCTCGTGGTCGGCGATGACCGCCTCGACCGCGTCGCGCAGGCCCGTCCGGTCCGCGAGGTCGAGCATCCCCCACAGCCCCATCCCGTCCGCGTCCACGCCCGCCTCGGCGAAGGTGGCGGTCACGTCCGCGGCGACGGCCTCCCAGTCGACGGCCAGGCGGACGAGCGTCCCGTCGAGGTCGAAGACCACGGCGTCGTACTCGGCGTAGTCGGCGTCCACGGCCACGCCCGGGGTACGGACCGGACCCGCAAGACGGTGGCGGTCCCCGCCGCCCGTCCGTCACTCGCGACGCTCAGTCGAGCAGGGCCCGCGCGATCACCTCCCGCTGGATCTCGCTGGTCCCCTCGTAGATGGTCGTCACCTTCGCGTCGCGGTAGAACCGCTCGACGTCGAACTCGCGGACGTACCCGTAGCCGCCGTGGACCTGGACGGCCTCGTTACAGACGTCGACGGCGGCCTCGCTCGAGAAGTACTTCGCCATCGAGGCGGCGACTCGGGGGTCCTCGCCCGCGTCGTCCTGCCGCGCGGCCTCCCTGACCATCGTCCGGGCGGCGTGGACCCTCGTGGCCATCCCGGCGATCCTGTGCCTGACCGCCCCGATGTCGGCGATTGGACCGCCGAACTGCTCGCGCTCGCCGGCGTAGGCGATGGCCTCGTCGAGCGCCGCCTGTGCGAGGCCCGTCGCCTGCGCCGCGATGCCGATCCGCCCGCCGGTCAGGATGGCGAGCGCCGCCGACAGCCCGCGGCCCTCCTCGGTAAGCCGGTTCGCCGCCGGGATCCGCGCGCCCTCGAACCGGAGGCTCGTCGTGTCGCTCGCCCGCAGCCCCAGCTTCCGTTCCTTCGGCCCGACGGTCAGTCCGTCGACGTCCTTCGGGACGAGGAACTGCGTGACGCTGTCGGGGTCGTCGGGATCGGTCCTCGCGAACACGATACAGACCCCGCTCCGCTCGCCGTTGGTGATCCACTGCTTCTCGCCGTCGAGCACGTACTCGTCGCCCTCGCGGCGCGCGACCGTCTCCATCTCGGCCGGGTTCGATCCCGCGCCGGGCTCCGAGAGGGCGAAGGCCCCCACCGGACGGCCGCCGGCCATCTCCGGGAGCCACCGCTCGCGGTGTCGGTCGGTGCCGAACTCCGCGATGCAGGAGGTGGCGAGACAGTGGACTGACAGCGCCGTCGCCACCGCGAGCGACCCGTAGGCGACGGCCTCGTTGACCACGGCGTAGGTCGTCCGGTCGGCGTCGTAGCCGCCGTAGGCCTCGGGCACGGTCAGCGCGGTCAGGTCTAGGTCGGCCAGGCCGTCCCACGCGTCCTCGGGGAACCGCTGCTCGGCGTCACGCGCCGCCGCGCCGGGCCGGAGCTCCGCGGTCGCGAACTCCCTGACTGCCTCCGCGACGGCGCGCTGTTCGGCACTCAGTCCGGAATCCGCCCCCGCGAGCATGCCCCTCCCTCGGGCGGGGGCGACAAAACTCGCTCGCCGCCCGTCGTCGCCGTCCGCCGTCCGCCGCCCGCCGCTCGCCACTCGCCGCTCGCCACTCGCCGCCCGCCGCCCGCCGCTCGTCGCTCGTCGCCCGCCGTCCGCCGTCCGCCGCCCGTCGCTCGCCGCTCGCTGTTCGCCGCCCGCCGCCACAAAGGGTATTGCTCCCCCTCTCGAACCGTGCTGCATGGCAACAAGACCCGTCCCGACGGCCGACGGAGCGAGCGGCCGAACGGGGGCGGGGGCGCTCGCGCTCGCCGCGCTGGTCGTCGTTTCCGCGGCCGCCGTCGCCGCGCCGGCGGCCGCGCAGTCCGACACCGTCACGCTCACCGTGTCGGTGGTCGTCGAGCGGACCGGCGAATCCGTGGCCGAGGCGACGATCGTCGCCTCCTGGGACGGCGGGTCGACCCGAGGGACCACGGCGGGCAACGGCAAGGCCTTCCTCGACGTGCCCGCCGGCCAGAAGGTCACCCTCGACGTCGAACATCCGGACTACGTGCGGAATTTCCCGTACAACGTCACGCGGACGAGCGACGGGGAGGTGACGCTCGACGTGGCCCAGCGGGCCCGGCTCACCATCGTCGCCGAGGACGGCGAGGGCGCGCCCGTCGAGGGCGCAACGGTGCGACTCACGAGCGGCGCGCGGGTCGTGGACGTGGGCCGGACGGACGCGGAGGGTCGCTTCCGGTCCCGGGACATCGAGCGCGGCGAGTACGACGTCCGCGTCGCCAAGCCCGGCTTCTACACCCGGACGCTGACCGCGGACCCCGGCGGCCCGCTCACGAAGCGGGTCACGCTGGAGAGCGGCACCGTCCAGTACGAGTTCCGCGTGCGCGACGACCACTTCGACCCGCCCCGCCCCGTCGCGAACGCCACGGTCCGGGTCGGTTCGCTCGCCACGCTCCGGACCCTCGACGACGGACGGGCCTCGGTCGGCATCCCGGTCAACACCGTCCAGCGGGTGCGGGTCTCGAAACCCGGGTACGACCCGGCCGCGAAGCGCGTGACCGTCGGGGAGTCCGGCGGGCGGGTGACGCTTCTCGTCCAGCGGTCGCGGAACCTCACCGTGTCGGCCGACGCCCGGCGCGTCGTGGCCGGGGAGCGGGTCACCGTCAGGGTCCGCAACGCCTACGGCGAACCCGCCGCCGACGTGGCGGTGCTCCGAAACGGGTCGGTCGTCGCCCGGACCGACGGCGACGGCACCGCCGCCGTGCCCATCGAGGAGCGGGGCAGCTACGAGATACGCGCCCGCGCCGGCCCCGTGACCAGCGCCCCCGTGGTCGTCGAGGGTGTCGTCCCCGCCGGAACGGCCACCGCCACGCCGACGCCGACCGCGACCCCGGCGCCGACGCCCACCGCGAGCGAGGAGGGGTCCGGCGCCCTGGCCCCCGGGTTCGGCCCGCCGACCGCGCTGCTCGCGCTCGCCGTCCTCGTCGTCGCCGCCCTCGCCCGCCGACGTCAGTCTCGCAGGTAGTCGGCCACCTCGGCTGGGTCGGCGGGGATGCCGCCACCCTGCGCGAACGCATCGCTCCCGCCGCCGCCGCCGCCGAACTCGTCGGTGACGTCGTCGACGACCGCGGCGGCGTCCGGATCGCCGCCCGTCGCGACGACGACGAAGGCGGTCCCGTCGGCGTCGCCCGCCACCGCGACGGCCTCGCCGTCCCCGGCCCGTCCGCGCACCCGGTCGCCGACCTCGTTCGGTCCGAAGCCCTCCACGGCCCCGACCCGCCAGCGTCGACCGTCGCGCTCGACGGCTTCCAGTCCCGCGAGCCGCGACGCCAGTACCTCGTCTTTCAGTTCCGCCACCTCCTCGGCCAGGTCGTCCCGCTCGGCCCGGAGGGCGGCCGTCCCCTCGGCCAACGAGGCGACGTTCGTCCCCAGTTCCCGCGCGGCGTCCAGCGCGGCGCGGTGGACCGTCGCGCGGCGTTCGATGCCCGGCGGCCCGACGGCGAACTCGACGCGGGTGAGCCCCTCGCCCGGGTTCGACCGGTCGAGCACGGTGACGGGGCCGATCTCGCGGGTGTTCGCGACGTGGGTTCCGCCGCAGGCCGCGACGTCCCAGTCCTCGATGGTCACGAGGCGCACGGCGTCGGCGTCGGCCATCACGCCCTCTTCGGTCCTCGTGTTGAACGCCACGTCCTTGCGGGCGCGAGCCTCGTCGACCGGCACCCGCTCCCAGGACACCGCCCGCGAATCCCACACCGCGCGGTTGGTCAGCCGTTCGAGTTCGACCAGCAGGTCGTCGTCGACGTCGGTCGGGGTGCGGAGGTCCACCCGCACCTTCTCGTCGTCGATGCCGAACCCGCCGTAGCCCAGGTCGTCACAGAGCCGACGGCCGGCGCCGAACAGCGCGTGGCTCGCGGTGTGGGCGCGCATGCAGTACGTGCGGAAGGCGTCGTCGACCACGCCGACGACCGTCTCACCGGCGCCGACCGACGGCGCCTCGGCGAGTTCGTGGACCACCCCGTCCTCGCCCGTCCGGACGTGCGCGACCCGGACGCCGTCGACGGTTCCCCGGTCGGCCGGCTGTCCGCCGCCCTCCGGGTAGAAGTACGTCTCGTCGAGGACGACCTCGCGGCCGTCGACGCGCCGGACCGTGGCCTCGAACTCCCGCGTCCCGGGCTCTGCGGGGGCGAGCGAACGCATACCGGCCCCTGTGCGACCGGCGACAAAAGGGTACGCGTTACGTCTCCTCGACCAGCCTCACGTCCAGGCGTTCCTCGAGCGCCCGGACGGTCGACCCGCCGACGCCGGCGCGGGCGGCCCGGCCCTGCTCGACGGCCAGGACCTCCTCCTCGTCGGCGTCGACCTCGTCGGCGAGTTCCGCCGCGGTCAGCCCGGCCTCCCGCCGCCCCCGCTCGACGCGCTCGCCGTAGTCGGAGACGAGGTAGGGGAGCCGGTCCTCCTCGTAGTCGGTCCCCTCCTCCTCCCAGTGAGTCGAGTCCCCCCGGCCCGCGTCGTACATCCGCGCGGCGTTGCGGGCGGTGCGCCGGCCGTCGCTGCCGGCCCGGGGGCCGCTGGACGACCCGCCCCCGGAGGAGTCTCCACCCGCCGACCCGCCTCGGCTGTCGGACTCGCCGTGTGGCGCACACTCGGCGCAGACGAGCAGGTCCGCCCCGGCGACGCTGGCCCGCCGGAGGTCCGACGTCTCCCGGCCACAGAGCTCGCAGCTCCCCCCGTCGTCCCCGCCGCCCCCGCCGCCGGTGGAGTACTTGGCCATACCGTGCGTAACGCCCCCACGTTTTTAAAATCGGGCCCGAAACCGGCGTCCGTCTCCTCCCCGCTTCCATGATGACGGACCCCCTTCTCGTGGCCGGCGCCCCGGCGGTGACGGTCGACACCCTCGTCGTCTTCGGCATCGTCCTCGCGGCGCTCGTCCTCTTCGTCACCGAGGCGCTTCCGGTCGACGTGACCGCCATCGGGATCATGGTCGCGCTCGCCGTCCTCGGCCCGTGGACGACCATCTCGCCGGAGACGGCCATCTCCGGGTTCGCCAACCCCGCGACGATCACCGTGCTGGCGATGCTCGTCCTGAGCGCCGGCCTCGGTCGCACCGGCATCGTCCAGGTCATCGGCAGGCGGATGGCCGACTTCGCCGGTACCGACCGCCTCCGGCAACTGCTGGCCACCGTCGTCGTCGCTGGACCCGTTTCCGGGTTCGTGAACAACACCCCGGTCGTGGCCATCCTCGTCCCCGTCGTCTCCGACCTCGCGCACGAGGGCCGCATCTCGCCCTCCAAGCTTCTCATCCCGCTCTCCTACGCCTCGATGCTCGGCGGCACGCTGACGCTCATCGGCACCTCGACCAACATCCTCGCCTCCTCCATCTCCGACCGGCTCATCGGCCACCCGTTCGGGATGTTCGAGTTCACCGCCCTCGGCGTCGTGGTCCTCCTCGTCGGCGCCGTCTACCTCGTCTTCGTCTGCCATCACCTGCTGCCCGAACGGGTGCCGCCCGACGAGAGCTATCTGGAGGAGTACGAGGTCGATGACTTCCTGTCCGAGGTCGTCGTGAACGCGGACGCGCCGGTCGTCGGCCGGACCGTCGGCGAGGCGTTCGGCGGCGACGAGTTCGACGTCGACGTGCTCCAACTCGTCCGGGACGGCGAGCCCTTCGCCGGGGCGCTCGGTCGGAAGGAGCTGCGCCCCGGCGACCGCCTCCGCCTGCGGACCGACCGCGAGACGCTCGCCGACCTGCTCGACGTCGACGGCCTCTCGATGGTCGGCACGCCCGACGCCGGGCAGCTCGACGCCGCCACCGAGGAGCGGACCCTCGTCGAGGTGGTCGTTCCGTCGGGGTCGTTCCTCGTGGGCGAGTCGCTGGAGTCGACCACCTTCCGCCAGCGCTACGACGCGACGGTGCTGGCCTTCCGCTCGCGGGGCGAACTCGTCCGCAAGCGCATCGAGGACGTCCGGATCCAGGTGGGCGACACGCTCCTCGTTCAGGGGACGCCGGGCAGCATCGAGCGGCTGGCGAACAACCGCGATTTCATCGTCGCCCACGAGGTGACCGACCCCGACTACCGGACCGAGCGGGCGCCGCTCGCGGTGGCCATCGTCGCCGGCGTCGTCGCACTCCCGGCCCTGGGGCTGGTCGACATCGTCATTTCGGCGCTCGGGGGCGTCGTCGCCATGGTCGCCACCGGCGTCCTCCGGCCGAACGAGCTCTACGATTCCGTCGACTGGAACGTCATCGTCCTGCTGGCCGGGGTCATTCCCCTGGGCGTCGCGCTGGAGCGGACCGGCGGCGCGGCCGTCATCGGCGCCCTCATCGCCGGCACGGCCGAGTTCCTCCCGCCGCTGGGCGTCCTCTGGGTGTTCTACCTCGTCACCGCGCTGGTCACGACCCTGGTCAGCAACAACGCGAGCGTCGTCCTGATGCTCCCCGTCGCGGTCAGCGCCGCCCGGGACGTCGGCGCCGACCCCTTCGCGTTCGTCCTCGCGGTCACCTTCGCGGCCTCGACGGCGTTCGTCTCGCCCATCGGCTACCAGACCAACCTCTTCGTCTACGGGCCCGGCGGTTACCGCTTCTCCGACTACGTGCGCGCCGGCACCCCGCTCCTCCTGCTCCTGTCGGTCGTCACCGTCGCCGGTATCGCCCTCATGTGGGGCCTCTGACCCGCTCCGCGGGAGGATCCGAACCCATCCGGCCCGTGCCGGTCGGGTACACCGGTCCGTGCCGGACGCGTCGCTCCCGCCGTTCATGTCGTTCACGGGAGCGTGCGTGGGACCGGATTTGAACCTCGCTCGCGTCCTCGCCTCGCTCGGCCGCTCCTGGTTCGGATCCGGACGGATCACTCTCACCGTTCACGTCGTTCACGGGAGAGTGCGTGGGACCGGATTTGAACCGGCGGACCCCTATGGGACAGCGCCCTCAACGCTGCGCCGTTGGCCTGGCTTGGCTACCCACGCGCGACGCACGTCGGCGCCGTCAGGCGCCATGGGACCGTTGACGACGGGATATGAAATGACTTTCCCTTTGCCGCGTCGGCCGGATCGTCCCGAGACGACGGGTTTGATTGGTCCCGCGCCCGACGGGAGCGTATGAACGTCGGCTCTCGCGTTCGCGGCGGCGTCCGCGGGCACGTTCCGGCCGTCGCCGCGGTCCTCTCGGTCGGCTCGCTCGCGCTGGTGTTCGGGGCCGCGCTCGGCGCGGTCCCGCGGGCGGTCCTGCCCCGCGCCCCGCCGGCCGTCGTCGGGGCCATCCCCCACGTCAACGCGGCGATCAGCGCCCTCGCGGTCCTGACCATCGGCGGCGGCGTCCTGTCGATCCGTCGGGGCGACGTCCGCCGACACCGGGCGCTCATGCTCCTCTCGACGCTCCTCTTTGCCGCCTTCCTCGTGCTCTACCTCTACAAGGTCGCGCTCCAGGGCCCGGCGGACTTTCCCGGCCCGGGGGCCGTCTACCGGCTGGTCTACCTCCCGCTTCTCGCCGTCCACGTCCTGCTCGCCGTGGTCTGCGTCCCGCTGCTCTACTACGTCCTCCTGCTGGCGTACACCCGCTCGATCGCGGAGCTCCCCGAGACGCGACACCCGACCGTCGGCCGCGTGGCGGCCGGGCTCTGGGTCGTCTCGTTCGTCCTCGGGAACGTCGTCTACCTCCTGCTGTACGTCGTCTACGGGTGACGGGACCGGACGGGAACCGTCGCTCCGGACGCGACCGACTCGCCGGCCGCGTTCACTCGACGTACAGCGAGTAGGTGATGACGGCGAACCCGGCGAGCGTCAGGACGCTCTCGACCAGGACCCCGACGAGGAAGTCGACCGGCATCAGCTGGTCGATCAGTCCGGCGATGATGGCGCCGGCCGTTACGACCCCGAACCCGATGGCGAGCGCGCGCAGCGCCGGGGCGCCCGTCCGACTGTACGCCTTGTAGGCGAAGTACGTGATCGCTCCGCCGAGGGCGAGCGTCAGGGTCTTCGCGACGACGATGGCGGTGGTGATGTGGACCATGGTTACGTCTCCTTGCGAACCTCCCCCCACAGCGACGCGAGACGTTCGTCCGCGGTCCGGGCCGGGCGGCTGATCGAGACCGTCAGCTCGCGGGACTCGTCCAGCCCGACCGCGACCTCCTCGAACGCGACGCGGTACTGGGTTGCGTGGTGCCCGTCGGGGCGGACCTGCGTCCCCTCCGCGAGCAGCGACGCCTCGGACAGCAGGTCGAGCTTCCGGTAGGTCGTCGACATGGGTATGTCACACTCCTCGGACACCTCGGACGCGGTCATCGGCTCGTCGAGGTGCCGGATGATGGTCCTGCAGTCGGTGTCGTCGAGCGCGTCGAGCACCGTCTGCAGGTCGGGCGTGTCCTCACCCCGCAGCGGGTCACGCACCATAGCCACGGTTGGCGTCGGCGACGCACTTAACCCACCCGTTTCCGTCGAGGCGCTCTCGCGACGCGGTCACCCGCCGACGTTCCCCTGGGCGTCACCGTTCCAGCCGTCGGGCACGTACGGACAGAGCGGGTCGCTCGCCAGCGGGTCGCCGGTCGTCGCGTACGCCCGCGACCGGCTCCCGCCACAGACCCCGCGGTACTCGCAGGCGCCACACTTCCCGCGGAGTTCGTCGCGGTCCCGGAGCCGTTCGAAGAGGTCGGACTCTCGGTAGACCGTCACCAGCGAGTCCTCGCGGACGTTCCCGGCCGACGCGGGCAGGAACCCCGACGGGTATACCTCGCCCGTGTGGCTCACGAAGGCGAAGCCGTCGCCGGCGAGCACGCCCGGTCGGCCGGCGTCTCCCGACGGCGCCCGGCCCTCGCGTTGCATCCGGACTCGCCGGTACTGGGGCGCCTCCGTCGTCTTGACGTCGAACGGCGCGTCGTCGGCGACGCCGGCCAGCCACGCCATCACCTCGTCGGCCCGCTCGGGCGCGACGGGGTCGAGCGTCGCGCCCCGACCCACCGGGACGAGGAAGAACACGCTCCAGCGCACCGCGCCGAGGTCGGCGACGAGGTCCGCGATCGCGGGGAGGTCGTCGACCGTCTCGGCGCAGACGGTCGTGTTCACCTGGAGGCTGATGCCCGCGTCGGTCGCCGTCCGCGCCGCACGGAGCGTCTCCTCGAAGCTCCCGCCCTCGCCGCGGAAGCCGTCGTGGCTCGCGGGCCGGGCACCGTCGAGGCTGAGCGCCATCCGCTCCAGGCCGGCGTCGGCGAGGGCGTCGATCCGCTCGCGGCTCAGCGAGGCCGTCCCGCTCGGCGTGAGCGACATCCGCAGACCCAGGTCGTCGCCGTACGCGACGAGGTCGGTCAGGTCCTCGCGCACCAGCGGGTCGCCGCCCGACAGCACCACCAGCTGCCCGGGACCGAACCCGCTCGCCTCGTCGAGCAGCCGCCGGCCCTCGGCCGTCGTGAGTTCGTCCGGATGCCGCTCGGGGGTGGCGTCCGCCCGGCAGTGATCGCAGGCCAGTTCGCAGGCCCGTGTCAGCTCCCAGACGAGCACCAGCGGCCGCGTCGCCGTGTCGAGCATTTCACTCCACGACCACGGCCCCCTTCATCCCCAGCGTCCGGTGGGGCGTACAGTAGTACGTCGCCGTCGTACTCGACTCGGGAGTCCACGAGAAGGTGTGGCCGGCCTCGGCGATGAGCCGGGACTCGAAGTCGGCGCCGCTCTCGGCGACGACGTTGTGCTGGCCGCCCTTCCCGCTCCACTTCCAGACGACGGTGGTTCCCGGGTCGACCCGCACGGCGGCGGGAGCGAACCCGAAGTTGCCGCCGTTGGCTTCCGCGCCGACGGTGACCGTCACCTCCGACCGGCCGGTCCGGTCGACGACGCCGTCGTAGTTCGAGACGTTCGACAGCCACTCCTCGACGGCGGCCCCCCCGGACCCGCCCCCGCCCGACGACCCGGCGGTCGTCTCCGCGGTCGTCTCCGCGGCGGTTCCGGCCGGCGTCGGCGTCGGGGACGGCGTCGGCGTCCCGCCCCCATCCGACCCGCCGCCCCCGCCGGCACAGCCGGCGAGCAGCCCGGCGGCCACGACAGCGCTCCGACGCAGTACCGTCCGACGGTCCGTTCGCTCCATGACGGCCGGCGGTTCGGCGCCCATCGGTATGTCACCCGGCCCGATTTTCAACCCGTGGGAACCGTCGAAAGGGGGTAAGCCGTCCCGGGTCCGTCGTCCCGACATGACCGGAGACACGAACCGCGACCGGGTCGACGAGCCCCGTGCCGACGACGGCCGCGAGTGGGAGGTGTTCCTCCGGGAGGCGGTCGAGGAGCCGCTCAGACACGTCGGGAGCGTCACCGCCCCCGATGTCGACGCGGCCCACGAGCACGCGGCGGCGCTGTTCGACCGGGCGGCCCACACGCTGTGGCTCTGCCCCGCCGACGAGGTGGCGCGGTTCACGACCCGCGAGCTATGATCTCGGTCAGCAAACTGCTCTGTGACCTTGACGCCTCGGGCGACGGCCTGCGGTACGACGCCGCGGACGAGTCGTCGACGGAACAGGTCCGCGAGCGCCGCCAGCGCCGCCCGGTCGTCGTCTGGAACGCGACCAAGCGGTGCAACCTCCGCTGTCAGCACTGCTACGCCGGCGCCGAGACCCGGGCCGCGCCGGGCGAGCTCTCGACCGCCGAGGCCCGCGGGATGCTCGACGAACTCGCGGACTACGGCGTGCCCGTCGTCCTGTTCTCCGGCGGCGAACCGCTCGTCCGCGACGACCTGGTCGAACTCGTCGCCCACGCCGCCGACCGCGGCCTCAGGCCGGTCCTCTCGACCAACGGCACGCTCTTGACGCCGGCGGCGGCCGAGCGGCTCCGCGACGCCGGCCTGGCGTACGCGGGCGTCTCCGTCGACGGCCTCCCCGACCGGAACGACGCCTTCCGGGGACAGGAGGGGGCGTTCGACGCCGCGGTCCGGGGCATCGAGGCCTGTCTCGACGCCGGCCTGAAGACCGGGCTCCGGTACACCATCACCGAGGCCAACGCCGCGGACATGGAGGGCGTCGTCGAACTGCTGACCGACGTCGGCGTCGACCGCTTCTGCTTCTACCACCTCGACTACGGCGGCCGCGGGGGCGACATCGTCGATGCCGACCTCACCCCCGAGCGCCGCCGCGAGGCGGTCCGCCGGCTCTGTGATCTCACCCGCGAGTACCACGCCGACGGCGAACGCATCGAGACGCTCCTGGTCGGCAACTACTGCGACGCCGCCTTCCTCGTCGAGTACGCCCGCGAGGAGCTCGGCCCTGAGCGTGCGGCCCGCGTGCGCGAGTACCTCCGCGTGAACGGCGGCGACCCAGCCGGCGAACGGGTCGCCGACGTCGACTACCAGGGCAACGTCCACCCGACGCAGTTCTGGCAGGGATGCTCGCTCGGCAACGTCCGAGACCGGCCGTTCGGCGCCATCTGGGAGGACGAGTCCAACCCCCTGCTCCGCACGCTCCGGGACCGGGCCGACCGCCTGGAGGGGAAGTGCGCCGACTGCCGGTACCGGGACCTCTGCCGCGGCGGGTCGCGCCTCCGGGCGCTCGCCGTCGAGGGGGACCTCCTCGCGCCCGATCCGCAGTGCTACCTCCGCCCCGACGAGCGGACCGCCGACGACGGCGTCGCGGCCGACTGAGCCGAACGGGTTCGGGGACGTTGCTACGTGGCTCCGACCCCGAGCGGTCCCGTATGCCAGCGACGACCGAGGCCGAGACGGCGGACGCCGGCACGACGCGGACGACGGTCGACGTCCGGGCGACGGGCCACGTCCGCGACGCGCTGGGCACGCCGAGCGTGGAGTTCACCTTCGAGGGCGACCGGCTGCGGGAGTTCCTCGACGCGTTCTTCGACGAGCACCCGGGGCTGTCGGACCTGCTCATCGCCGAGACCGAGGCCGAGGAGTCGACCGACGGGTGGGCCGACCCGCCCGAGGAGCTTCCGGGCACGTGGCGGAAGAACCCCGAGGGCGAGCGGACGCGCGCCTACGCCAGGGTCTGTGTCAACGGCACGTTCAACGAGCACCTCGACGGGTTCGACACCCGGCTGTCCGACGGCGACCGCGTCGCGCTCATCTACCCGTTCATCTTCTGCTGTTGAGCCGCCGGGCCCGAACCGGTTCGGTGTGGTTCCGGCGGACCGGGAACCGCCGTCCCGATTGAAGAGGGCGTGATCCCTCGCTCCGCACGTGAGGTGACCACCGATGCTCGAAACGACCCGACGGCGGACCCTCCAGGCGCTCGGTCTCGGCGGCGCGACGGCGGTGGCCGGCTGTACGGCCGGCGCGCCGACGGCCGGCGACGCCGAGGCCGAGCGCACGCGAGTCGAACAGCAGGCGAAGCCGTCGGTCGACCGGGTCGCGGCCGACCCGACCGACGTTCCGGACCCGATAGCCCGCGACGAACCCGCGACCGTCGAGGTCACCCTCCGGCCCGAGGAGGTGACCGCCGAGATCGAGGACGGGGTCGAGTTCGACTACATGACCTACAACGGGCAGGTCCCCGGGCCGTTCCTCCGCGTCCGGCAGGGTGACACGATCGACCTGACCTTCGAGAACCCCGCCTCGAACGCGATGCCGCACAACGTCGACTTCCACGCCGCGGCCGGCCCCGGCGGCGGCGCCGAGGCGACGATGACCGCGCCGGGCGAGACGACGCGCCTGCGGTTCAAGGCCACCTACCCCGGCGCGTTCATCTACCACTGTGCGGTGCCGAACCTGGACATGCACATCAGCGCTGGGATGTTCGGCCTCATCCTCGTCGAGCCGAAGGGTGGGCTCCCCGCGGTCGACGAGGAGATCTACCTCGGCCAGCACGAGATCTACACCGACAAGAAGCCCGGCGAGACGGGCACGCACGGCTTCGACGTCGGCGCGATGCGCCGCGAGGACCCGACCTACGTCGTGATGAACGGGGAGAAGTACGCGATGACGCCCGACCGATACGGGTCCGCGGCGACGGTCGAAACAGGCGACACGGCCCGGGTCTACTTCGTGACCGGCGGGCCGAACCTCACCAGCAGCTTCCACCCCATCGGCAACGTCTGGGAGGAGTGCTGGCCCGAGGGGGCGCTCAGCAACGACCCGGACCGCCACGTCCAGACCAAGCCCGTCGCGCCCGGCAGCACCGCCGTCGCGACGATGAACTTCCCCGTGCCGGGGAACTTCAAGCTGGTCGATCACGCGCTCACGCGGGTCGCCCGCCGCGGCTGTATGGCCGTCGTGACCGCCGAGGGCGAGGAGAAGCCCGGGATCTTCGACCCCGACCCGGGCGCGGCGGCGAGCGGACAGCAGGGCTGATCGCCGCGCGGCGGGCCGACGCCATCACCCGAACATGTTCGTCCCAGGGGCTACCCCGCTCCCGGTTCCATCGGCGTCCATGCCCGCCACCGATTTCGACGCCGAACGCGCGTACGACGACGACTCCTTCCGCGCGCACGTCGTCTCGCGGACCGAGCGCCAGCAGGTCGTCCTCGGCTACCTCGAACCCGACCAGTTCGTCCCCGTCCACGCCCCCGGCAGCGACCTCGCCGTGACCGTCCACCACGGCGAGGGCGTCGTCGTCGAGGGCGACGCCGAACGCGCGGTCGAACCGGGGAGCGTCGTGACCGTCGAGGCGGGCGTCGAGCGGGGGATCCGCGCGGCGACGCGCCTGGAGGCGACGCTCGTCACGGCCCCGCCGCCGACCGACGCCGAGCACGAACCGGTCCGTGAGGGGCTCCGCCGCGGCGTCTTCCGCCCCTAGCGCCACACGGCGGTGAGGACGCCCGCCTCCGTCTCGACCGTCGCCCACTCGTAGCCCCGGTCGTCGAGGTTCGGGTACAGGTGCCGCGGCTCGCGGTCGTTGCGCTGGACCAGCACCGTCTCGTCGTCGAGGTCGGCGAGCGTCTCCAGCGTCCGCCGGAGCGGTCCCGGCGGCGGGTCGTCGCGCACGTCGATGGCACACACCGGTCGGTCAGCGGGCGCGCCCGTCGCGTCCACCGCCTCGGTCCGCCAGTCGGTCGTCGCCATGGGTCCCCGTTCGGTCGGATTCCACCCGGAGCTTACCCCGAACCGGTTCGGAGGGGTACAAGAATACCCGTATATGTTCGGCTGTATTTACCTCCGTCCGCGGGTCGAACCGGAACCCATGGTCACCGCCAAGCTCGACGTCACGCTGCCCGAGGGGATCTGGATCCGGGATATCTCCGTCGATCACCCGGACGCGCAGTTCACCGTGCCCGCCGTCCTCGGGGAGGCGGGGACCGGCATCGGTTTGCTGGAGATCGAGGCCGATGACCTCGGGTCGGTCGTCGCCGCCGTCGAGGCGGCCGACGGGGTCACGTCGATCGACCCGCTCCGGCTGACCGAGCGGGAGGCGCTCATCCAGTTCGAGACGTCGGAGCCGCTGCTCCTGATGTCCATCCGGGAGTCCGGCATCCCGCTCGAACCCCCGATCACCATCGTCGACGGGACGGCGACGCTCGAGGTGACCGCCCCCCGCGACCGCCTCTCGACGCTCGCCGACCAGCTGGAGTCGTTCGGGATGGCGTTCGAGGTGCGCTACGTCCGCCAGACGGTCGACTCCGCGGACCTGCTCACCGAGGGGCAGCGGGAGATCATCACCCGCGCCGTCGAGCTCGGGTACTACGACACGCCACGGGAGTGCACGCTGACCGGACTCGCCGAGGACCTGGGCGTGGCGAAGTCGACGGCCAGCGAGCGCCTCCACCGCGCCGAGGAGAAGGTGGTGAAGGAGTTCGTCGCCGACAGCCTCGCGGTCGAGCAGGAACCGCCCCGGGCCGGGTGACTACCGGCCCTCGTCCCCCGTCCCGACGAGTTTCAGGAAGACGCCGAACAGGAGCGGCGAGAGCGCCGCGCCGACGACGCCGCCGCCGACGAGCGTGAGCGCGGTCCTCCCGGACGATCCGGACGTCCCCGGCGTTCCGGCCGCCGGGCCGGACGACGCCGGCGTCCCGCCGCCGGATCCGACGGGAGTCGGCGTCGCGGCGCCGTCGCCCCCGCCTCCATCGGAGCCGCCGCTCCCGCCGGAACTGCCGCCGCCGCTCCCCACGACCACGACCCCCTTCATCCCGAGCGCCTCGTGGGGCTGGCAGTAGTACTTGACCACGCCCTCGGCGTCGAGCGTCCGGGAGAACGTGAACCCGGCCTCGCCGGTCAGCTTCGACTCGAAGTCCGCCCCCTCCTTTGCGACGACGTTGTGCTGGCCACCCTTCCCGTTCCACTCCCAGACGACGGTCGTCCCGGGATCGACCCGCACCGCCGCGGGGCCGAACGCGAAGTTGCCGTTGTTACCTTTCGCCCCGACGGTGATCGTCACCTCCGACTGGCCGGTCCGGTCGACGACGCCGTCGTAGTTCGAGACGTTCGACAGCCAGCCCCCGAAGGCGTCCTGTGCGGCCGCCCGCCGGGTCGTCGCGAGGGCGGCGGAGCCGGCCGTCGCCGCCGCTCCGGCCCGGAGCAGCCCGCGTCGCGTCGTTCGGGTCATGGACACCCGTGACTTCACGGGGACGGCACAAGTATCGCGGAGCGCGTTCCCGCCGGGCGGGAACGAGCGAAACTCAGTCGCTGGCGCTCCGTCCGACGCTCGGCGTCGCCACGTCCCGGTCGGTGGCTTCGCCGGGGACGTCGTAGGGGTACTCGCCGGTGACACACCCCAGACAGAGGTCGGCGCGGGAGCTGTCCAGGGCGTCGGCGACGGC
>JBDGSZ010000121.1:0-28517 GCA_042217265.1 Haloferacaceae archaeon | reverse complement strand
CCGCGGGCCTTGGCCGCGAGCGGCACGGCCGTACTGGCCCCGACGCTCGCGGCCGCGGCCGCCGTCGGGGTCGTCCGCGGGACGGTCTCGGCGCTCTGGCCCGCGGTCGGCCTCGTCGTCGCCGTCGGGGTGGCCGCCGCGGCGTGGGCGGCGCTCCGTCGCCTCCGCCCCGACGTGGCGCTGACGGGCCGGGTCGGCCCGCTCGCGGTCTTCGCTCACGCGCTCGACGGCGTCTCGACGGCCATCGGCGTCGACGTCCTCGGGTACGGCGAGCGCACGCCCCTCTCGCGGCTCGTCATCGAGGCGGGGCGCGCCCTCCCGACCGCCGACCTCCTCGGGAGCGGGTGGCTGTTCGTCGCGGTCAAGGTCCTCGTCGCCGCCGCCGTCGTCGCCGCGATGACCGACCTCGTCCGGGAGGAACCGACGGAGGGGAACCTCCTGCTCGCCCTCGTGGTCGCCGTCGGCCTCGGTCCGGGGACGCACAACCTCGTGCTGTTCGCGCTCGCCTGACGGCGCCGCCGGGAGTCCCCCGCCGTCGGCCGGCGCGGGCCGCGCGGTCGCCGCCGGCCGCTCGATGCGGTTCCGACGGCGCCGGTCGCCGTCGACCTTTTTTCACCGCGCCGGCCGACGGGCGATCATGGCCAGACAGCCCCACCTGCTCGTCGAGGCGGGCGACGTCAACGACGTGGCGCTCGTGCCGGGCGACCCGGGCCGGGTCGACCGCATCGCCGGGCGGTGCGAGGACGTCGAGGAGGTCTCGCACAACCGCGAGTACAAGGTCGTCAACGGCGTCTACGAGGGCGTCCCGCTGACCGTCTGCTCGACCGGCATCGGGTCGCCGTCGGCCGCCATCGCCGTCGAGGAACTCGCCGCGGTCGGCGTCGAGACGTTCCTACGCGTGGGGACGACCGGCGCGCTCCAGGCCGACGTCGAGATCGGCGACATGGTCGTCGCGACCGGCGCGGCGAAAAACGAGGGGACGACGAGGCGATACGAGGCCGTCGAGTACCCCGCGGTGCCGACCCACGAGGTCGTCAGCGCGCTCGTCGGGGCGGCCGAGCGGAACGGCGAACGGGTCCACGTCGGACCGGTCGCCACCGACGACGCCTTCTACGCCGAGGACGAGGCGGCTACAGCGGACTGGTCGGCCGCCGGCCTCCTTGCCGTCGAGATGGAGGCCGCCGCGCTGTTCACCCTCGCCCGTCGGCACGGGCTCCGGTCGGGTGCCGTCTGTACCGTCGACGGCAACCTCGTGAAGGGGACACAGAAGGGCGAGACGGAGGGCGACGAACTCCCGCCGAAGGCGAAGAACAACGTCGGCCGGGCCATCGGCCTGGCGCTCGACGCGGTCGTCGCGCTCGCGTAGGGACGTGCGCGACCGCCTGGCCGCTCGGATCGCCGCCGTCGCCCGTCGTCTCCGCCGCGTCGAGCGCCGCGAGGTCGCCGCCTTCCGCCGCTGGGTCGAGGACACCGACAATCTGCTCCGCCTGACGGTCACGGTCGCGGTCCCGTCGCTCGTCGGCCTCGTCACGTACCTCTCGCGGAGCCTCGGCGTCGTCCCCTTCCTGCTCTTCCCGCCGCTCGCGTCCGGGACGTACACGCTCTTTGCCGACCCCGAGGGCCAGTACTCCTCGCCGCGGCGGTTCGTCGGCGGCCTCACCGTCGGCGCGACCAGCGGGTGGGTCGCGCTGGAGGTCGCCGCCCGGGCCGTCCGCGGCGGGCCGCCGGCGGAGTTCGCGGTCCACGCCCCCAGCGCCGCCCTCGCCGTCCTCCTCACCGCCGTCGCCACCTGGGCGCTCGACCTCGAACTCCCGACGGCGTTCTCGACGTCGCTGCTCGTGCTGACGACGGGCACGACGCGGCTGGCCTACGTCCTCGGAATGGTGGTGTCGGCGTCGGTCGTCGCCGGCGCCTTCGTCGTCTGGCGCGACCGGTTCTACGAGCGCCGGGCGGAGTACCTGTACGGCGCCGTCCGCGGCGACGACCACGTCCTGGTCCCGGTCCGGGGCGACGACGACCGCCCGACGGTCGCGCTCGCCGCACGCCTCGCCGCCGCCCACGAGGCCGGCAAGGTCGTCCTCCTCGACGTGGTTGACGACGAGCGCATCGCGGCCGCCGAGCGGGCGTTGCTGGCCGAACACGAGGCGCCCGTCGACGGGGTCGCCGGCCCGCCCGACGCGGACGGCACGAACCGCGACCCGACCGCCGTCGGGGAGGAATCGGAGGGGGACGGCGGCGTGCCGGCCGACGAGGGGCGGGAGGCGCCCGGGGGCAAGGGCACCGACGCCCGCGAGGCCGCCACACGCCGGGCCGCCGAGGAGGCCGTCGAGCGCCTCGAGCGCGAGGCGGCGTTCGTCCGCCGGTTGACCGACGACCGGCGACCGCGGTCGGGCGTTCCCTGCGAGGTCGTCGTCGCGACCGGCGACCCCGTGGAGACGACGCTCGCCGCCGCCGACGACGCGGGCTGTGACCTCGTCGTGACGCCGCTCGGGGGCGAGGGGGAGGCCTCGCCACTCGTCCGCGGGGTATTCGACGCGCCGGTCGACGCCGCCGCGCTCCGGTCCCGGACGGGGCGCGAGGCATGGGGGAACGTGCTGGTGCTGGTGGCCCGTCGCGGGGACGTGGCCCACGCGATGGCCGACTTCGCGACGCGGCTGGCGGGCGACGATGGCCACGTGGCGCTGTGCTCGTGCATCGGCCGCGAGGTCGAGCGCCGCCGGGCCGAGAGCCGGCTGGCGAACCTCGCCGAGACGACGTCCGGCGAGGTCGAGACCCGGGTCAGCCGGTCGAGCGTCGAGGCGTTCCTGACCGCGACCGCCGGGAGCTACGACCTCGTGGTCGTCGGGTCCAGCGGCGACCGCTCGCGGGCCTCGCGGCTGGTCGCGCCGCCGACGTACCGCCGGATCGCCGACCTCGACGTCGACTGCGACGTGCTGGTCGTGGACTGAGCCGGCCGGGCGCGCTCCTCGCGACGGCCGGGACCGTCGCGGTCGGCCTCAGGAGTCGGGGCCCATCAGCTCCTCTGAGAGCTCCGCGACCTCGGCCTCCGCGTCCCGGTCGCCGAGCGCGGAGCGGACGAGCAGGCGCCCCCCGATCGTCGCCGGACTGATGACCGTGTTCGCGCCGGCCCGCCGCAGCTTGTTCACGTTCTCCCGGTGGGTGGCGGCCGCGACGATGCGGACGTCCGGGTTGAGCTGTCTGGCGGTGAGGATGGCGAGGGCGTCGGCGGCGTCGTCGTTCGTGGCGGCGACCACGGCGCGGGCGGACCCGATGCCCGCCCGGTCGAGCGTGCCCTCGTCGCTCGGGTCGCCGGTCAGCACGTCGACCCCGCGCTCCCCGAGCGCGCGGGCCCGCTCGCCCTCCGGCGTGATGACGACGAACTCCGTCGCGTCGAGCAGTTCCGCGACGACGGGTTCGGTGAGATCGCCGTAGCCGAGCACGAGCACGTGGTCCTCGAGCAGGTCGAGCTGGGTCTCAGTCATGCGTCCGAGCGCCCTCGTGAGGCGGGCTTCGATGGCCGGGGTCAAAAGCACCCCGAGCGCGACGGCGAACGAGGAGACGCTCACCAGCAGGAGCGAGGTTCCGAACAGCCGCGCCGCCTCGGTCTGTGGCGTGATGTCGCCGTACCCGACGGTGGTCCCGGTGACGACGGTGAAGTAGAACGCGTCGGTCAGCGTGTCGATGCCGGTGAACTGTTCGCGCAGCGCGTAGGCTCCGAGGGTGCCGTAGGCCTGCGCGCCGACGAGCGCCGCGACGGCGGCCAGCTGGGTCGGGGAGGGGTCGAACTCGCGGTCGAACCGTCGGCGGTTCGCCAGGAGCGCCGGCAGGCCGAGGATCGAGAGGACGACCAGCGGGAAGGAGGCGGCGCTCGCCTGGAGCAACCCCTGGGCGGCTGTGACCGGCAGGAGGACGAGGGTCGCGAGCCAGCCCACCCGGTAGCCGCGACGCAACAGCAGGGTGCTCGCGAGCATCAGGAAGCCGGTCAGCGCGCCGGTGAACCCCGCCGTCCGCCGGAGGAACGTCGGCACGTACCGGGCGAGCGGACCCGTGACCGTCGTGTCGCCGATGTTGGCGAGCCCGGTCGCCACCGACAGCGCGGCCACCGCGAACGCGAGCAGGACGGCCGCCCCGACCCCGAGGTAGTCCCGCGCCGGCACCTCCATGGCGCCGGGGATGCCGCCGTCGGACATGAAACCCGCGGTCGCCCGACCGGCTTATGTACCGCCGGGCCGACGGGCGGGCATAGCGTCGCTCCCGGTCGAGATCCTCTACGGCCTCTATCTGGGGGCCCTCATCGGGGTCGTGCCGCTCTTGGTGTCGTGGCTCCTCGGGTTCCTGTTCAAGTACGTCACCGGGGTATCCATCCCGGGGCTCGGGGTCGCCGTCCTCGCGGTCGCCATCGCGGGCGCGAACGGGGGGCTGCTCGCGCTGAACGACCCGACGCTGACGGCGTCGACCAACCAGATCCGGCTCACCGTCGCCCTCGTCGTCGTGCTCATGGGCTCGTTCTACGCCCACGCGATGGGCGACCGCCTCGGGGCGCAGCTCCCCCGCCGGCTCACGCTCCGGCGCATCACCGATCGGACGTTCTCCGCCGACGTGATCGAGCGGGTCGGGCGCCGGGCGCGGGTCCGTGTGACCGTCGCCGGCGAGGTCGGCGACATCGAGGGTTACCCGCCGCTCCCGGCCGGCCTCCGGACGACCATCGCCGAGGTCAGTTACGACTTCCCCGGCGACCTCCCGCTGGCGGAGATCGAGTCGCGGTTCTCCGAACGCCTCCGAACCGAGCACGACCTCGAGGAGGCGAGGATCACCCTGGACGACCGAGCGCGGGCGACGGTCGCCGCCGCGCCGCCCGTGGGCGGCCTCTCGAAGCGGGTGCCCGGCGGCCAGCGGGCAGTCTCGGTCCGCGCGCTGGTACCGGGCGGGCTCGCCGCCGGGGACGAGGTGGCGGTGACCGTCGACGGAACCACCCACGAGGCGACGGTCCTCGGCGTCGGCGGGGACGCCACGCCGGCCGACGCCGGCGGGACGACCGACGGGGGGGCGGCCGCCGACGGCGGCGCGGCCGAGTCCGCCGCCACGGCCGGGCCGTCGACGGTCGCCCCCGGCGAGGCGCGGCTCACCGTCGGGACCGACCGCGAGACGGCCAGGGCGCTGCTCGGCGGGACCGTCGAGCGCGTCGTGGCGCTGTCGCGGGGAACCAACCGGGAGTTCGAACTCGTCTCCCTGTTGCGCCGGGCGGGCAAGCGGTTCCGGCGGGTCACCGTCAGGGCCGACGGCCCCCTCGACGGGGCGACCCTCGGCGAGGCGTCGGTCCGTGACAGCTTCGGGGTCGGCGTCCTCGCGGTCCGCGGCCGCGGCGGGGGATGGACCGTCGCCCCCCGCGGGACACGGGAGCTTGCCGCGGGGGACGTGCTCGTCGCCGTCGGGACCCGCGACGCGCTCGACGGGTTCGCGGGGGCGGTCGCGTGACCGGGGGTGTCGCGCCCGCCCTCCAGACGGGGGGCGGCCTCGGCGTCGGGGGGCTCGGCGCCGTCCGGACCGTCCTCCGGCTGCTGGCGTTCGCCGCCGCCGCAGTCGCGGCGAGCGCCGCCGTCGCCGTCCTCTACCGGTGGTACACCCGCCGCCGGGTACCGCTCGGCCCGACGCTCCTGTTCGGCGTCGCCGTCGTCGCCGTCTACCTCAACACCGTCGGGCTCTACGGCGACCTCCTGACCGGCACCGACACCTCGCTTTTCACGCCCGCCGTCATCCTGTTCAACGTGCTGTCGCTCGCCGTCGGCGGCGCCGGTGCGGCGGTCGGCCGCTCGGTCGGCGACCGGGTCGCGACCGACACCTTCGCCGCGCTCGGTGCGCGCGAGCTCGACGCCGAGGTGAGCCGCGTCGTCCGGACGGTCGGCCGCGTCACCGGCGTCCGGCTGCCCGAGGAGGTCGACGACATGGAGGGGTACGACCCGATTCGGCCGGAGTCAAGGCCGAACTCGTCGGCAAGACGCTGCTCTTTCCCCGGCGCCTGACCGTCGCCGAGCTCCGGGACCAGCTCGTCACCCGGCTCAAGCAGGACTACGACGTCGGGCACGTCGACGTCGAGCTGACCGACGAGGGCGAGGTGACGTACCTCGCGGTCGGGAGCCGCGTCGCCGGGCTCGGCCCGACGCTCGCGCCCGGCACCGTGGCGTGTACGGTCCGGGCCGACCCCGGGATCGGGGCCAGCCCCGGCGACGTGGTCCAGGTGTGGCGGACCGACCCGGAGCCCGAGCGGGTGGTGACGGCCGAACTCCGGGCGACCGGGGGGGACGCCGCGACGCTCGCGGTCGACGCCGTCGAGGCGTCGGCGCTCGACGGGACGACGACCTACGGCCTGCTGACGCTCCCGGCGGAACCCCGCGCGGAGCGGGAGTTCCCGGCCGCGCTCCGGGCCGCCGACGAGACGATGGGCGTCGCGACGGTCGCGGCCGGCAGCCCCCTCGACGGGGCGACGGTCGACGACGTGGGCGGGACGCTGGTCGCCGTCGGCCCGCCCGACGGGCCGGTGGAGGCGATCCCGCGCCGCGACCGGCCGCTCGCCGCGGGCGACACCCTCTACGTCGTCGCGCGGCCGGAGGAGCTCCGCCGCGTGGAGGCGCGGGCGGGGCCGATCGAGGAGACCGCCGACGGGGACGACGGGGACGGCGGGGACGGCGAGCGGACGGACGCGCAACCCTCTTGACCGACCGGACGCGACGGTAGCGTATGCGCTGGAAGCTCTTCGCGGATCTCGCCGAGACCGTCGACGGCCGCGAACCCGAGGTGGAGGTGACGGCGGAGAACCCGACCGTCGGCGACGCGCTGACGGCGCTGCTCGACGCCCACCCCGAACTCGCAGACCGCGTCCTCGACGACGACGGCGACCTCCGGGACCACATCAACCTCCTGCGGAACGGCCGGAACGTCGGCGAGGGCGAGGGGCTGGAGACGCCCGTCGACCCGGACGACGAACTGGCGCTGTTCCCGCCGGTCAGCGGGGGTTAGTCGGTCACCGTCCCATCGGTCTCCTCCACGCGGCCGGCGAGCGCCGCCGCGTCCGCCGCGACGGTCTCGCGGTCGACGCCGGCCTCGTCGGCGACGATCCGGAGGTGGGTCGCGAGGAGCGTGAGCGCCTGCACGCCCTCGCGCTCGGCGTCGACCCCGTCCGTCCGGTATGAGAACGTCGTCTCGACCTCCTCGCCGCCCCGCACCACCCCGACGTGGAACGCGGTGAGGTCGTCCGCCCCGACGAGGTCCCGGGCGCGTTCGAGTTCGGTCGCGAACGCCTCGTCCCCGTCCGTCGCGTCGGTGGCGTCCTCGTCGGCCCCGCCGTCGGCGTCGGCCGTGTCGTCGGCGTCGTCGTTCATGCTCACGGGGACGGCCGGCAGGGGAAAAAGGGCGCGGGTCGCGCGGCGGGTCTCGAGGGCGTCAGTCGGGCCGCGGCCGCGCGGTGAACAGGGTCTGGACGATGGCGAAGGGGTCGTACTTCGACTGGTGGCACTGGCAGTAGACGTTGTTCGGGTTGCCGAACTTGGCGGCGTCCGCGGACTGCTTCCAGCCGGGCACACAGCAGAAGTGCGTACACTTGTTCAGCCAGGCGATGACCCCCTGGTCGGTGGCCGCCTTGAGCCAGGCACGGGCCTGGTCGCCGATGTCGCCCTCGCCGGCGACGAGGCGCTCGACGACCGGGCTCCGGATGACCTGGATCGGGATGATCTTCTCGGCGTCCTGGGAGCGCCACGTGCCGGTCGCCGGCTTGCCGAGCCCGGGGTCGCCGATGCCGTTGTTCCAGTTCTCGTAGTTCCCGAAGTCCTCGATGTTCAGCCGGTCGCCCTCGGAGTAGGCCTGGCTCTGCCACTCGTAGCCCGGGTTCGACCCGACCCGGAAGTAGTTGTCACTCTCGAGCGTCGGCTGGAGGCCCGTGTACGACTCGACGCCGCAGTACTGGAACCACTCCTGTGAGTAGGTGACGCCGCTGCCCTTGTAGTCGTCGGTGCGAGCAATCTTGACGGTCCGGCCGCCCTGCGTGACCTCCTGGACCTCGGGCCAGACGCCCTTGATGTACCCCTCGCCGTCTATCTCGACGGGGATCATCGGCATGCCACGCGGGGCCGGGCCGGCGACGTTCTTGATGGCCCACGCCGTGGTGGTCCCCCCGCCGGCGCCGGGCGAGGCGGTCGCGCTGTTGACCGTGGTCGCCCCGACCGCCCCGACGCTGGCCAGGGTCGCGCCGCCGACGACGCCCTTCACGAACCGCCGGCGACCCGAATCCGCGGGGTACTTGTCGCTGTCGTCCGCGCTCATGGCCGAGCGTTCGTTCGTGCGGACAAAAGCCTGACGAAGCGGCCGACGGACCGGCCGACGGACCGGCGAGCGCGGGGGCGGGGACGCCGGCGTGCCGGCGGCCGAGATTACCGGTTCCAGGGCGCGTCCGACGGGTCGACCAGCCGCTCCCGACGGTCGACGGCGTCGATGCGGGCCAGGTCCTCGTCGTCGAGCGCGAGGTCCCGCGCCGCGATGTTCTCGCGGACGTGGGCCGGCGTGCCGGACTTCGGAACGGGGACCGCGCCCCGCGCGAGCAGCCACGCCAGGCTCACCTGGGCGGGCGTCGCGCCGTGTTTCTCGGCCACCTCGACCACCGCCGGCACGTCCGAGACGGCGTTCCGGGCGACGGGGCAGTAGGCGACCAGCCGGTGGCCGGCCTCCGCGGCGTACGCCCGCAGGTCCGCCTGCGGCAACAGCGGGTGCATCTCGACCTGGTGGGCGTGGACCGGCGAATCCAGCACCTCGCGCGCCTCGTCGAGGAGCGAGGGGGTGAAGTTCGAGAGGCCGACGTGGCGGGCGATTCCCTCCTCGCGGGCGGCGTCGAGCGCCGGGAGCGTCGCCCCGGGGTCGTACGCGCCGCGGGGCCAGTGGACGTACAGCAGGTCGATGACGTCGACCCCGAGGGCCTCGCGGCTGGCGCGGGCGCTCGCCAACAGGTCGTCGGGAGCGAGGCTGTCCTGCCACACCTTGGTGGCCACGAACACCTCCTCGCGGGGGACGTCGCTCCCCGCGAGGCCGCGGCCGACGGCCGCCTCGTTCCCGTACATGCGTGCGGTGTCGAGGTGGCGGTAGCCGGCGTCGAGGGCGGTCCGCACCGCGTCGACGCAGGTCTCCCCCCGGAGCTTGTACGTTCCGAGTCCGAAGTCGGGCATCCCGGCCGGGCCTGGCATGGTCGGCGGTGGGGACGCGGACGTATGAAACCGGGCGTCGCGGACCGGGAAACGACCGCGGCGCCCTCCGACGGTATTAAGCGGCTGTAACGGCAAACCGTAGGGGATGACTGACCCGGCGATGGAGGTCGTCGAGTTCCTGCTGACGGCCCACGCCTACAGCGAGAACCGGGACCTCGACGAGAACGACCTGCCGCCCCGGTACCGGCAGGTGTTCTGGAGCGAGGCCGACGGCGGGGACGAGGAGCGGGCGACGGACCCCGGCGGACCTGACGGGCCGGCCGGCGGCGTCGAGCGGCCGCTGGTCGTCACCGACTCGGCCGCCAGGCAGGCAACGGGCGTCGATCGGCCCTGGGAGGCCGTCTCGGACCTCCTGTTCACCGAGCGCGAGGAGTTCTCTGGTCGCATCTCGCTGACCCAGCCGGACATGGCGCTCGACTGGCTGGTCGAGCGGGCCGACCGCGAGCGTCTGGTCACGAACCCCACGCTCGCGGCCGAGGTTGAGGCCCTCGACGACCCGCCGGTCGACGTGAGCCGCGAGGAGGCCCGGGAGCGCACCCGGCCCATCCAGGCCGACCGGGTCTGGATCGACGCCCTCCTCGACGAGTACTTCGACGAGGACGAGGACGCCGAGATGCTCGACCTGGTCCAGGTCCGGGCGCCCGAGGAGATCGAGATGACCCTCGACGACCTGGTGCTGACCGGGGACCAGGAACAGGAGATCCGGAAGCTGGTGACGGCGATCGAGCACCGCGAGTACCTCGCGGAGATCGGCCTCCGCGAGATCGGGAAGCTCCTCTTCGTCGGCCCGCCGGGGACCGGCAAGACGACGGTTTCGCGGGCGCTCGCCCACGAACTCGGCCTCCCCTTCGTCGAGGTGAAGCTGTCGATGATCACCTCGCAGTACCTCGGCGAGACGGCCAAGAACGTCGAGAAGACCTTCGAGGTGGCCAAGCGGCTCTCGCCGTGTATCCTCTTCATCGACGAGTTCGACTCCGTCGCCAAGACCCGCCGGTCCGACGAGCACGCCGCCCTGAAGCGCGCGGTCAACACGCTCCTGAAGAGCATCGACGACGTCTCGCTGATCCGGGACGAGGTCCTGCTCATCGGGGCGACCAACCACCCCGACCAGCTGGACGCGGCGGCGTGGCGCCGGTTCGACGAGATCGTCAACTTCCCGAAGCCGGACCGGGAGATGCGGGCGGACATCCTCCGGGTCATCACCCGGCAGATGGACATCGCCGAGTTCGACCCCGAGGCGGTGGCCGACCGGACCGAGGGCCTGACGGGCAGCGACCTCCGGATGGTGTTGCGCGAGGCGGTGCTGGAGGCGCTCACCGAGGACCGCACCAGCCTCACCCAGGAGGACGTCATCGCCGCCGTCGAGGACTTCGAGGAGCGGGACAACCTGAAGAACCTCGACATGATCGACGGCAGTTCCGACGCGCTCGTCGCCGGCGACGGGGGCCACGCGGACGAGGGCCACGGACACGACCACGACTGACCCGCCCGTGCGCGTGACGCTCCTCGGCACCGGCGACACCACCGGCACGCCGACCGTCGGGTGTGACTGTGACACCTGCCGGCTGGCGCGCGACCGGGGCGTCGAGCGCACCCGCTTTTCGGTCCACGTCGAGAACGACCGGACCGGCGAGTCGCTGCTCGTCGACGCCAGCCCCGACTTCCGCTACCAGTTTCTCAGCCACGACGTCGGCCTCCCCGACGCCGTCCTCATCACCCACGTCCACTTCGACCACCTCGACGGCCTGGGCAACGCCTACCGGCTGTTCGACGACCTGCCGGTCCACGCGGCCGACGAGCGCGACCCGGAGACCGGCGAGAGCGTCGCCGACACCGTCCGCCGGAAGTACCACTACCTCGACCGCATCGCCGTCCGCGACGAGACGCCGGGCGAGGCGTTCCGGGCCGCCGGCCTCGACGTGAGCCTGGTGCCCGTCGACCACCCGCCGCTGCTCTGTTACGGCGTCGTCGTCGAGGACCCCGAGACGGGCGCGAAGCTGTCGCTCACCGGCGACACCAGCTACGCCGTCCCCGAGCGCTCGCGGGCGGCGCTCTCGGACGCCGACCTCCTGCTGGCCGACGCCATCGTCCCCGCCCACCTCTGCGAGCACCACCCCCTCGGCGGCCGCCACCACGACGGGGACGGCGTCCCGCGGACGTTCGGCACGAAGCACATGACACGCGAGGGCGCCCTCGACCTGGCGGCGGAGCTCGATCCCAGGCGGACGCGCCTGGTCCACGCCGCCCACTACTACCCGGCCGACGAGGCCTTCGAGGAGCCGCTGGCGGTCGACGGCGAGACCTACCGCCTCTGAGCGTCGACGGCGACGAACCGCCCGTCGGCGCGCCGAGGGCGTCCCCGTCGGCGCCGACGCACCCGGTCAGCCGCCGGTGAACCGGTCCAGGCCCGCCTGCCGGTCGGCGACCCCCTCGGGATCGGCGGTCCAGGGCGTCCGGTCGTCCCGGAGCGCCGCGCGGTCCAGGTCCGGCGGGTCGGACCGCTCGAAGCCCAGGCAGTCCGGCCCGCAGTCCGTCGCGGGGTCGACCACGCGCCCGAAGTGCGCACAGCGCGGCCGGCCGTCGTCCGTCGGCGACATCCGGGCACAGGGCGGGAGGTCGTAGGTGCGCCAGCCCTTGCCGTAGGCCCGTTCGGCGACCCGACGGCGGACCCGGACCTTCTCGGCCGGGTCGACGACGGCCACCTCGGTCGCCCGCGTTCCCCACGCGACGGGTTCGACGCCCGGCTCGGAGACCGGGAGCGGCGACGGCTCGCGCACGGACTCCCGCTCGCCGGTCGCGGGGTCGACCCGCCAGACCCCGACCCCGTCGGGGATCCGGTTCAGGTGCGCGCCGGTGACGTGGCTGGCGGTCGCGAGGACGACCTCGTCGAAGAGCGCGAGCGAGACGTCGTGGCGGAGCTGGCGTTCGAGGTCGCCGGGACGGCCGAGGTCGGGCTTGTTCTCGACGGCGACGAGCCGGTCGAACCAGTCGTCGGGGTAGCGGGCTGTCTGCCGAACGACGGTCCGGCCGCCCCGGCGGTCGCGGTCGAGGAAGCCGAGCTCGACCGCCCGCTCGACGGCCGCGCGCCGCCGCCCGGGGGGGCCGTCGACGGCGTCGGCGGCGGGGACGGCCTCGCCGACGCCGACCGATCCCTCGAGGACGGCGAAGGGGAGCGCGTCGGCGGCGATGGCCGCGCGGGCCTCGAACTCCGGCCCGGGGACGACCGCGACGAGGTCGACGATGCGGCCGCCCGGGTCGGCGACGGCCCCGCCGAGCTGTCTGGCGGGGAGCCAGTCGGTCGTCGCCTCCAACCGCGCACACAGCGCGAGCTCGAAGGCGAACTCCGACACTAGTCGACGACGACCTCGACGGGGCCGTCGTCCTCGCCCGCCTCGTCCACCTCGGCGTCGCCGCCGCGTTCCTGCCAGAGGAGCGCGCCGGCGACGAGCAGGACCACCCACGACCGCCAGCTGGCGAGGTTGAGCGTGTAGCCGACGCCGAACGGCTTGCGGACCAGCATCCCCTCGTCGGGCTGCCAGTAGGCCGAGAGCATGCGGCCGAGGCTCGGTCGCTCGAAGTTGTACGGGACGCCGAACACCGTGCCGGACTCGGAGCTGTCTGTCACGCCGTCCGGTACGCGGGTGCGCGATAAATCCCTTTGGCCCTCGACCGCCGGTAGCCTTTGTCTCGACCGCCGGTAGCGTTGACGAACGCCCGCGAGCGATCCCGGGACCACCTCGAACGCCCCCGCTTCCCCCCGCGTTTATATGGGTCGGTCCCGATGGCCGCGTCAACACGGACCATGGCCATCCGGGTGCTCCACGTCGACGACTACGAGGAGTTCGTGCGCCTCGCCGCCGAGCGCATGGAGCGCGAGGACGAGCGCCTGGCCGTCGAGACGGCCGACGACGCGGCGGCCGCGCTGGAGCGCCTGGACGACGGGACGGCCCCCGACATCGACTGCGTCGTGAGCGACTACGAGATGCCGGGGATGGACGGCCTGGACCTGCTCGACGCGGTCCGGGAGCGGGACCCGGACCTCCCCTTCGTGCTGTTCACCGGTCGGGGCGACGAGACGGTGGCCCGGGACGCGCTCCGGGCCGGCGCGACGGACTACGTCCGCAAGGGGACCTCGACCGACGACGGCCGGTACGCCGTGCTGGCCAACCGGGTCGTGAACGCGGTCGAGCGCCGCCGGGCCGCCGCCGCGGCCGAGCGGGAGCGCGAGCGGTTCCGGGCGCTCATCGCCAACTCGACCGACCTGATCACGGTCCTCGCTGCCGACGGCACGATCCGGTACGAGAGCCCGTCAATCGAGCACATCCTCGGCTACGGTCAGGCGGAGCTGGAGGGCGAGAGCGCCTTCGAGTACGTCCACCCTGAGGACCGTGAGGAGGTCGTAGAGACGTTCTCGTGCCTGGTCGACGGGGAGCGGACCACCGAGACGGTCCGGTTCCGGTTCCGCCACGCCGACGGCTCCTGGCGCTGGCTCGAGTCGACCGGGAGCACCCCGGGCTCGGACGCGGTCGACGGCTACGTGGTCAACTCGCGGGACGTCACCGATCGGGTCGCCCGCGAGCGGCGCTTCGAGGCCGAGCGCGACCGCATCCGCGTCCTCTTCGAGCACACCACCGACGCCATCGCCTACTGCGGGTTCGTGACGGGCGAGGACGGCGTCCGGTCGGTCATCCGCGAGGCCAACCCCGCGTTCCACGAGACGTTCGTGGACGACCGCGAGACGCTGGTCGACGCCGACCTCGACGAGGTGGTCGCGCCGCCGGGCGACGTCGAGGAGGCCCGCGCCATCTCCCGGCGGGTCAGGTCTGGGGAGCGGGTCGAGCGCGAGCTCGAACGACAGACCAGCGACGACGTGCGCACCTTCCTCCACCGGTCGGTCCCCATCACTCCCGAGGAGGGGGAGACGACCGACGCCTACTACGCGGTCTACACCGACATCACCGAGCAGAAGGAGCGCGAGCGGCGCCTGCGCCGGCAGAACGAGCGGCTGGAGCGGTTCGCCTCGCTCGTCTCCCACGACCTGCGGAACCCGCTCAACGTGGCGGCCGCCGCGGTCGAGCGGGCGCGAGACGCGGACGCGGACGCCGACCGTCGCCTGGACCAGGCGGCGGACGCGCTGGGCCGGATGGAGGGCATCGTCGGGGACGTCCTCGACATGGTCAGGTACGGTGGCGAGGTGACCGAGACGGAGCCGATCGAACTCGGCCCGCTCGTCGAGGGGTGCTGGGGCGCGGTCGCGACCGACGGGGCGACGCTCGACGTCGTCGATCCCGACGCCGCCGTCGCGGCCGACCGGGGGCGCCTGCGGCGCCTGGTCGAGAACCTGCTCGGCAACGCGGTCGAACACGGCGCGGACGGCGACCGGTCGGCGGCCGACGACGATCCGGCCGTCCGCGTCGAGGTCGGAACGCTCCCGGACGGGTTCTACGTCGAGGACGACGGGCCCGGCATCCCGCCGGCGGAACCCGACCGGGTCTTCGACGCCGACTACTCCTCGTCAGAGGACGGGGTCGGCCTCGGCCTGACCATCGTCGAGGACATCGCGGTCGCCCACGGGTGGGAGGTCGACGTGACCGAGGGCGCGGCCGGCGGGGCGCGGTTCGAGGTGCGGGGCGCGGTCGTCGAGTCGCCCGACGCGCGCGGCACGGCGTCGGGGACGGGCGCGGAGACGGACTGAGCCGGTCAGCGGTAGCGCCCGCGTCCCTCGACGGCGTCGAGCCGGTCGAGGACCGCGTCGTCGCCGGCGGCGGCGTACCCCTCGCGGGCCGCCCCGGTCAGCGGGGCCGCGTCGTCGACGGTCCCCCGCAGGCTCCCGCGGAGGACGTGGAGGTCCATGGCGTGGTCCTCGACGTGGGCCGACCGGTAGCCGAGGCCGAAGTCGATCAGGTGGACCCGCTCGTCGTCGACCCGGACGTTCCGGGTCGTCGGGTCGCCGTGGACGATCCCCGCCCCGTGGAGGCGCGCGAGGTGGCGGCTGACGGTCCGGACGCGGTCGGCCGTCGGCGCGTCGCGGAGCTCCCGGTCGCCGACGTGACCGAGGACGAGGCGCGCCTCGCGCACGTCCACGTCGCGGACGGTCGGCGTCGGCACCCCCTGGCGGCGCGCCTCGCTCGTCAGCCGGGCCTCGCTGCGGGTCCGCTCGCGGCGCAGGCGCGCGTCGAGATCGGGGTGGCGGTAGGCCTTCGGGACGCGGGTCTTGACCACCCGGTCGCCCTCGACCCGAACCGTCGCCTCGGCCCCGCGGACCTCGCGGTCCCCGTCGGCCGGGAACGCGGCGGCCGGCCCGTCGGACCGCCAGGTGACGGGAACCTCGTCGGGCCGGAAGTCGGGGTCGACCCGCGAGTCCGCAATCGCGACCGTGTCGCCGGCGTCGTACATCTTCGCGCCCAGCACCGCGATCATCCCCGCGTTGTCACGCAGAAACCGCGGTTCGGGGGCGAAGAAGTCGGCGTCGCGGGCGGCGCACATCCCGGCGAGCATCCCCCGCAGGCGGTCGTTCTGCCCGACGCCGCCCCCGAGCACGAGCTCGTCGCGCCCGGTGAGCGAGAGCGCCCGCTCGGCGACCTCCGTGAGCATCGCGAAGACCGTCTCCTGGAGGCCGCGACAGACGTCCTCGACGGGCATGCCGTCGTCGTAGGCCTCCTGAGCGGCGCTGGTGATGCCCGAGAAGGAGAAGTCCATCCCCTTGACGACGTAGGGCAGGTCGACGTACTCGCCGTCCGCGGCCGCCGCCTCGACCTTCGGGCCGCCGGGGTGATCCCAGCCGACGTGTCGGGTGAACTTGTCGATGGCGTTGCCGACCCCGGTGTCCATGGTCTCGCCGAGGACGCGGTAGCGCCCGGCGCGGTAGCCCAGCAGGTGGGCGTTCGCGCCGCTGGCGTTCAGACAGACCGGGGCCGCGAACCCGGAGCGCTGGCGGCCGATCTCCAGGTGGGCGACCATGTGGTTGACCCCGACCAGCGGCACGTCGAGCGACCCGGCGAGCGCGCGGGCGGCGGTCCCGACGATCCGCAGACAGGGGCCGAGGCCGGGCCCGCGCGAGAAGGCGACGGCGTCGACCGGGTCGGGGCCGTACTCGTCGGCGGCACGGTCGAGGACCGCCTCGATCACGGCCGGCACCGCGTCGCTCATGTGCTCGGCGGCCTCGCGCGGGTGAATGCCGCCGCTCTCCGGGCGGTAGGCGTCGGTCTCCATCAGCACGGCGTCGGACTCGGCGTCGTAGACGGCCGCGCTCGCGGCCCACGCCGTGCCCTCGACGCCGAGGACGCGCACTTACGCTTCCTCGGCCCCGGCCTCCGCCTCGGCGTCCTCGTCGGCGGCGATGCTGTTGCGCTCCAGCACGTAGTCCTGCTCGACGTCGCGGGCGTGTTGGGGGCTCTCGTATGCCTTGGCGTAGCCGATCGTCTTGCGCATCCCGAACTTCGTGTCGAGTTCGTGGACCACGACCTCCTCGGCGTCCTTGTTCAGCATCGCGGCGAGGCTGTCGCGCACCGAGAGCCGCGACGGCGTCACGTCGTCGTGGGTCACCTCGAACCGGAGGTCGGTGCGGTGCAACATCGGATTCTCGTCCTCGTCGATGATGTCAATCTCCATGGCCAGTTGGTACGATAGCCGCCGACGAGGGGCAAAAGGATTGCGATGGACGGGAGTGGCGCGCTCGCGGGCGCTCGACGCGGGTCACGGGGGCCGGGACAGCAGGTCGAGGGCGGCGGGCACGTCGCCATCCATCCGCGAGAGCAGGTCGCGCGCCCGGTCCCGGGCCTCCCCGTCGACCCGTACCAGGACCATCCCCTCGCCGGGTTGTCCGTAGACGACGCTCCCGCCGTCGGGGACGACGACGATCGCCGGGAGGGTGGCGAGGTCCTCCTCGCCGTCGACGAGGAGGACGGTCGAGCCGTCGGTCCCCACGGCGTCCCGGAGCGCCACGAGGAGGGCCCGCGAGAGCGTCCCGGGGTCGTTCGTCACCCGCCGGTCGGGGTCGGCGGCGGCGACGCGGCGGATCTCGGGATCGACCGCCCGGCGCTCGGTCCGCTCGTCGACGACGGCGACCGCGGGGTCGTGGCCGGCGGTCCGGAGGTGGTAGGTGACGACGTCGCCGACGGCGACGGTCGGCTCGCCGGCGTCCGCGAGGAGCGCCTCGGCGTCCTCGTAGACGGGCCCGAGCGGGTCCTTGAACGCCCCGCGGAGCGACTCGGGGAGGGTGAGCACGCTACCGGACCTTCAGCGCGTAGCCGCCGGCGTCGGTCACGTTCATCTCCTCGGCGATCTCGGACTCCTCCGGGTGGGTGATGATGACGTAGCCGGCCCAGTCCTCGGTGAGACTCGACGAGCCACAGGACTCGCAGGTCTGCCGGTCGGGGTCGTTGATCCGGTGGCACTCCCGGCAGGCAAGCCGGTCCTCGGCCATCTAGTCGCCCTCCGTCGTGGCCTGTTGCTCCTCGCGCTCCGCCCGGAGCCAGCCGTGCTTGCCCAGCCCCGGCTGTTTCGCGGTCAGCCCGATCTTCGAGTCGCGGGGATTGCGCTCGTCGATGGTCTTGGTGACGATGCGGGTGCGCACTGCGTCGTCGGCCCCGAGGGTCTGGTTGGACTCGGTCGACGCGAGCTGCTGGTTCTCGCCGTCGTAGGCGAGGTACTCGTCGGAGATCTGGGAGACGTGGAGCAGGCCGTCGACCGGGCCGATGCCGACGAAGGCGCCGAACTCGACCACCTCGACGACGGTCCCGTCGACCACCTCCTGCATCGGTGGATCGAAGGTGATGGCGTCGAACTCCGCCTCGTAGTAGACGCCGGGGCGGTTGGGCAGCACCGTCCCGTCGCCGATGTCGTGGACCTCCGTCACGGAGACCACGCTCCCGACGTCCTCGTCCATCCGTCCCTCGAGCTTGTCCTGGAGCAGGCGTCTGACCCGCTCCGGCGTCACGTCGGCGAGGTGCTTCGGCGGCACCTCGACCGTGTCCTTGAGTCGTACCCGTTTGTACATGCTATGGTCGTGTCACCGCAAGTTTCGTTTCGCCCCTTAAACCGATTACCCGGACCCCGCGGTCGAGCAGCCGGTCGCGCAGGGGGCGGTCGTTCGTGACGACGTAGTCGGCGTCGGCGGCGAGGGCGAAGACCGCGTCGTCGGCGTAGCCGGCGTCGGTCTCGACGACGCGACAGCGGTCGGTCAGGTCCCGTCCCACCCGGGCGGCGGTCGCCGCCTCGCCGCCGCCCTCGGACAGCTTCTCCAGCTCCGCGACGGCCGTCGCCGGCACCACGTAGTCGGGGTCGTCCCCGACGACGCGCTCGACCTCCTCGAACACCCGGCAGTCGCACTCGACGGGCATCATGAGCGCGTTGGTGTCCAGGGCGACGGTCGGCATCGTCACTTGAGGGTCCCGATGCCGATGAGGCGCCACCGCGATCCGACGCGGCGGTTGATGGCGATCTTCGCCCCCGGTTCGGCACAGACGGGGCGCTTCAGCGACACCTCGGCCTCGCCGCCGCGCGCGCTCGTGACGGCACCGACCGTCGTGGCCGTCCCGACCGTCAGCATTAGCGGTTCGCCGGTCGAGACCTCGTCGACCTCGTCGTCCTCCTCGTGGCCGACGACCCGGTCGAGCAGCTCGATGTCCATCTCGAAGGCGTCGTGGACCGGCGGGAGGGTTCCGGGCTCGCCGGCGACTTGCCCGCCCAGCGCGTCGCCCTTGGTCAGCGACGGGTCGAGGCCGGTGCCGACGCCGAGCAGCCCCCCGGGCTGGGCCACGTCGACGCCCTCGCCGCCGGCCTGGAGCGACCGCACCTCCGTCTCGATGGGGCGGTACTCGGACTCCCCGCCCTCCTCGACCTCGCGGCCGGGGCGGAGTTCGAGCTCGTCGCCGACCTCCAGTTCGCCCCGGACGAGGCTCCCGCCGACGACCCCGCCCTGGAGGGCGTCCCAGGTGGTGCCCGGTCGGTTGATGTCGAAGCTCCGGGCGACGTACATCCGCGGCGACACGCTCGCGTCGCGGTCCGGGGTGGCGATTTCCTCCTCGACCGCCTCGATCAGGAGGTCGATGTTGACCTCCTGCTGGGCGCTGATGGGGACGACCGGCGCGCCCTCGGCGACGGTCCCCTCGACGAACTCTTGGATCTGCCCGTAGTGGTCGCGGGCGCGCTCCCGGTCGACGAGGTCGATCTTGTTCTGGGCGACGACGACGTTGTCGATGCCGATGATGTCGAGCGCCATCAGGTGCTCCTCGGTCTGGGCCTGTGGCACGTCCTCGGTGGCGGCGACGACCAGGATGGCGCCGTCCATGATCGCCGCGCCGGAGAGCATCGTCGCCATCAGCGTCTCGTGACCCGGGGCGTCGACGAACGAGACCGTCCGCAGGGGCTCGCTCGCCGAGCCGTTGGGACACTCCTCCTCGACGGTGTAACACTCCGGCGGGTCGACGCCGGGACACTCCCGGAACGTCGCGTCCGCGTAGCCCAGCCTGATGGAGATGCCCCGCTTCATCTCCTCGGAGTGCTGGTCCGTCCAGGACCCGGAGAGCGCCTGAACCAGGGTCGTCTTCCCGTGGTCCACGTGGCCGACGAGTCCGATGTTCACCTCCGGTTGTCGTTGCGTGTCCTCCATGGGGAGTAATCTCGCCCGTTCTTGCCCCGAACGCCCCATAAACTTGCTGTTATGGTGCCACGGGACGGCCGCCGTCGGGGACCGACGCCCCTAACCGCTCGCCCGCACACCCGTCGGTATGCTCCGGTACGTGACGACCAACCCCGGGAAGGTGCGCGAGGCCGAGGAGTACCTCGATGAGGTGGGTCGCCTCGAGTTCGACTACCCCGAGATCCAGGCCCGCGACCTCGGCCCCATCGCCGCGGCCGGCGCCCGCGCCGCCTACCGACACGCCGGCGGGCCCGTCCTCGTCGACGACGCCGGCCTCTTCGTCGACGGCTTCGACGGCTTCCCCGGCCCCTACTCCTCGTTCGTCCACGAGACGCTGGGCGTCGAGACGGTCCACCGGCTCTGTGCCCGCGAACTCGACGCCCCCCGGCGGGCCTCCTTCCGCTGTGTCCTGGCGTACTGCGACGGCGACCCGTTCGACGCCAGCCCCGACCCGGTCGACCGCGGGGACCGGACCGCCGCGGCCGCGGCCGGGCCTGACGGGACCGACGGCGGCGAGGAGGACGCCGACCTGCCCGTCCGACTGTTCGAGGGCGTCGTCCCCGGGCGGATCGTCGAACCGCGCGGCGACGGCGGGTTCGGCTACGACCCCATCTTCGAGCACGACGGGGCCACCTTCGCGGAGATGTCCCCCGCCGAGAAGAATGCCGTCTCGCACCGCGGCCGCGCGCTCGCGAAATTCGCCGAGTGGTACGCCGAGCGGTAGCGCCGCCCCGGTCGGGGCGGACACCGCTCCAGTCGGTACGCCGAGCGGTAGCGCCACGCGGGTCGGTACGCCGTGCGGCGGGCGCCGGGCCGTCGGCGGAGGCAAACCTTCATACGCCCGTTCCCCGCAGTCGGACGGATGTTCCCGGAGTTCGAGGAACGGCACGTCGACGTCGGCGACGCGGAGATCCACCTGCGGATCGGCGGCGAGGGGCCGCCGCTGTTGCTCCTGCACGGGTTCCCGCAGACGGGCGTCGCGTAGCACGAGGTCGCGCCGCGGCTGGCGGCGGAGTACACGGTCGTCGTCCCGGACCTCCGGGGGTACGGCGAGAGCACCGGTCCCGCCGACCCGGGGGCGGCCGACTACACCCACCGCGCCATGGCCGCGGACATGGTCGCCGTCATGGAGGCCCTCGGACACGGGGAGTGCCGGATCGCCGGGCACGACCGCGGCGCCCGCGTCGGCTACCGGTTCGCGCTCGACTTCCCGGAGCGGGTCCGGAAGCTCGCCGTCCTCGACATCGTCCCGACGCTCGAGACGGCCGAGCGGATGAACTACGAGAACGCGAAGGGGCGATACCACTGGCTGTTCCTGGCACAACCCCACCCCATCCCCGAGACCCTGATCAACAACGAGCCGACCTTCTACGTCGACCACCTGATCGAGAGCTGGTCGGCGGACGCCGACGACCTCGACCCCGAGGCGGTCGCGGCGTACCACCGGTCGTTCCGCCGGGAGCGAGTCGTGCGCGCCTGCTGTGAGGACTACCGGGCCGGGTTGAGCCTCGACCTCGACCACGACCGGGCGTCCCGGGACGCGGACGACCGGATCGAGTGTCCGCTGCTCGTGTTGTGGGGTGGCGTCCGGGACCGCGACTCGATCGACGTCATGGACGTCTGGGAGCCGTGGGCCGCCGACGTCCAGGGCGGCCCGCTCCCCTGCGGGCACTTCGTGATGGAGGAGGCGCCCGACGCGACGCTCGACGAACTCGCGCCGTTCCTGGCCTGACGCGCACCGTTCCCGGGGTCCCTCGCCGCCGGGCGCGGCCCGCTCGTCCGCCCGGGGGCCCGATCGATCCCTCCGCCACCCGCCCGCGACGCACGCTCGCCGTCACTCCCGCGGGTCACGGTCGGGTCCCTCCGCCACCCGCCCGCGACGCACGCTCGCCGTCACTCCCGCGGGTCGCGGTCGGGTCCCGGATACGTCCCGCCCACGACCGCCTCGTACAGCGCCTCGGGGTCGAACAGCCGCGCGAAGGCGGCGGGCTCGCGGACGCTCGTCTCGACCCGGTCGCGGACCGAGACGACGCCGTCGGGGGCGGTCAGGCGGTCGTCGAGGCTGAGGACGTGCATCGCGCCGCCGTGGAGCGCCGAGGCCAGCGCCGGGTGGTCGCCCGCGGGGTGGTCGACGGGGTCGCGCCAGGACTCGACCCGCGCCCGCCAGTCCGCCGCGAGGCCGTCGTCGGCGAGCGCGGCGACGGTCGCCTCGGCGTCGTCCAGCAGCGGGTCGCTGGCGACGAGCGCGGTCCAGGAGTGGCGACGGAGGTAATCGAGCGCCGCCCGGCTCGCGCCGCCGACGAGCAGGTCCGCCGCCAGCACGTCCGCGTCGGCGACCACCCGCGCGGGGCTCCGGTCGCTCACCGCCCGTCCTCCCGACGCCCGCGCAACGCCTCCAGGACGGCCGTCTCGGTCGTCGCGTGCTCGGCGGCGCAGTCGAACAGCGCCCGCCAGGTCGCCTCGCGCTCCTCGGGGTCCATGGGTCGGCCTCGCCCCCCGCGGCCAAGTGCCTTTCTCGGCTACGGGGTCGGGTCGGTCGCTCCCCTGTCGGCTCCACGGTCGGTCCAGCGGTCGCGGGCCGCGCAGGCGGCGACGCCGAGGAGGAACGCGACGCCGACGTTCGCGAGGAGCCCGACGGCGCCGACGGCAGCGGTCAGGAGGAGGGCGTCGGAACGGCGGGCGGCGGCGGCCAGCTGGAGGGCGACGAGGCCGAGGAGGACGCCGAGCACCGCCGTCGGGAAGGCGACGACGAGCCCCGCGACGGTTGCGAGGGCGAGGTAGCCCGCCCCGAGGAGGAGGTTCGCGCCGCCCGACCGGGCGCCGAAGGCGTACTTGCCCGCCAGTCCCCCGCTGCCGTGACACATCGGGAGGCCGCCGAGCGGCACGGCGACGAGGTTCATGGCGCCCATGCTCCCGGCAAGGTCGTCGGGCGAGACGTCGGCGTCGAAGTAGTCGGCACAGAGCGCCGCCGTCGCCACCGCGGCGTTGCCGACGGTCATCGCGAGCTGGCCGGCCACCCCGGACGCCGCGTCCGGCGTGAGGGCGGGGGCGGCGCCCGGGAACGCGGCGAGCTCGGGGAGGGTCGGTGCGGGGACGCCGGCCCGGGCGACGGCGAACGCCGCGCCGCCGGCGAGGACGACCAGCGGCGCCGCCCGTCGATCCGTGACGGCGACGACGGCGCCGGCCACGACGGCCGCCGCGAGCGCGAGTCGCGGGGCCGCCAGCGCCAGGTCCAGCGCCGACCGGGCCAACACGAGCGCGACCGCGAGCTGGACGCCACGGACGACTGGGTCGCCGACCCGGGCGGCGACGCGGGAGAGCAGACCCGTCCGCCCGGCGACGAGCAGGACGGCCCCGGCGGCGAGGCCGCCGGCGACGAGTTCGCCGAGCGTGAGCGCGCCCGCGATGGCGAGCCCCGCGAGCGCCTTCATCGGCTCCACGGACAGCGGCAGGCCGTAGACCAGCCCCCATGCGACCTGGAAGACGCCGAACCAGAGGAGCGCGTGGGGCAGGGAGACGTCGGTCAGCGCTCCAAGACCGACGAGTATCGGGAGGACCGTAACCGAATCTCCCAACGCGCCGGTCGCCTCCCCGGCGGAGATGGAGACGCCGCGCGACCCGCGGTTCGACACGCTGTACGCCACACGTCCCACTTCTTTCGGGAACCCAAATAGGTTGTCAGTAGCCAGGGGACCTTACTCCGTGCGAGGATGATAACCGTTATGAGTTACTCCGACCGGAGCGGAGCGATCAGGTCGTCGAGGTCGGCCCGCGCCTCCTCGCCGACGGGGCGGTGCGGGCGGCGGAGGTGGCCCGCCGGGGCGCCGTGGCGGCGCATCGCGTACTTCAGGCCGGGGACGGAGTACTCGGCGGTGACGGCGCGGTTCAACGCCACGAGGTCGTCGTTCAGGTCGTGGGCGCCCTCGCGGTCGCCCGCGCGGTGGCGCTCGTACACCTCGCTCGCCGCGGCCGGGGCGAGGTTCGAGAGCGCGAGGACGCCGCCGTCGGCGCCGGCGTCGAGCGCCGCCGCGAGGACGCTCGCGCTCCCGACCAGCAGGTCAAAGTCGGCGTCCGCGGTCGCCCGCCGCTCCAAGACGAACGTCTCGAGGTCGCCGCTGGAGTCCTTCATCCCCGCGACGTTCGGATGCTCGGCCAGCCGGCCGACCGTCTCAGGCGACAGCTTCGTCCCCGTGTAGGCCGGGACGCTATAGAGGTAGATGGGGATGTCGGCGGCGTCCGCCAGGTCCTCGTAGTAGGCCGCGAGCGTCGCGTCGTCGTGGTCGTAGTAGAACGGCGTGACGACCAGGGCGGCATCGGCGCCGGCCTCGGCGGCCTGCGCGGTCGCCCGACGAGTCTCGCGAAAGCCGGGGCTCCCGGTGCCGGCGAGGACCGGAACGCTGGCCGTCTCGGCAACCACCTCGTTCACCCGGGCGCGCTCCGCGGCGGTCATCAGTTCGGCCTCGCTGTTCGACCCGCAGGGGACGATGAAGTCGACGCCGCGTTCCTCGACCCAGGTCACGAGCTCGCGCAGTCCCGCCTCGTCGACGTCGCCGTCCGCGTCGAACGGGGTGACGAGCGGTGGTCCGATGCCGTCCATACCGGCCGCTGGACGGCCCCGGGAATGACTCTTGTCCTTCCGGACCGACGCGGGTCGGCGAGGGTCGCCACTGCCGTTTCGCTCGGACCCTCCCGTCGCCCCGGCGCAGTCAGGCGCGCGTCTGACGCGGTCACGCGCCCGTCTGACGCGGATTTAACACGGTGCCCGGATAGCCAGCGAACGGGCGCGCACGACGGCTTCAGTTCCCATCCTCCCCACCCTGCGCGCCCGGCCCGTATGGGCGACGGAGCGCCGGAGCGGGCCGGCGTCTCCACTCGCCGCCGTCCGGGTCCCGCCACGATGGCACCCCCCGGGCGGCTCACGCTCGGCCGACGGCCCGGACTTAAGTCGGACCCGACCGCCACGTGGAGCGTGGTCCGCGTACTCTCAGGCGACGACGTCGCGGAACTGCTCTCGCTCCCGGCGCTCCTGCCGGTCGTCGAGGAGGCGTTCGTCGCGCAGGGCCGCGGCGCGGTCGAGCGCCCCGAACGCCCGCATTTCCCGGTCGGAACGGGTCCCGGGGACGAGCCGTCGGGCACCGGCCTGGTGATGCCCGCCTACGTCCACGGTCACGAGCACTACGCCGCCAAGGTCGTCGGGGTCCACGAGGGCAACGCCGACCGCGGCCTGCCGACGGTCAACGCGACCATCGTGCTCGTCGAGGCGGGGACGGGTCTGCCGGCCGCGTTCCTCGCGGGCAACCGGATCACGAACGCCCGGACGGGCTGTATCGGCGGCCTCGCGGCCCGCGAGTTCGCCCGGACGCCAGCGACCGTCGGGCTCCTCGGCGCCGGGACGCAGGCGCGCTGGCAGGCCCGGGCGATCGCCGCGGCGGTCGACGTCGCCGCCGTCCGGGTGTACGCCCCAAGCGACTCGCGGGTCGAGTGTGCGGCCGACCTCGCCGCCGACGGGATCAACGCCGCGCCGGTCGACGCGCCGGCCGCGGCCGTCGAGGAGGCGGACGTCGTCGTGACGGCGACCACCAGCCGCGACCCCGTCTTCCCGGCGGGGGCGCTCGGCGACGGAACGCTGGTGGTCGCGGTGGGGGCCTACACGCCGGCGATGCAGGAACTCCCGCCAGGCGCCCTCGACCGCGCCGACCACGTCTTCGCCGACGTGCCCGAAGAGGTGGCGGCGATCGGCGACGTGGCCGCGGCGGGGATCGGCCGTGACGACCTCGTCCCGTTCCCGGCGGCGCTCGACGGGTCCGACGGCCGCCCCGTCGACGCCGGCGACGTGGTCGTCGTCGAGAGCGTCGGGACCGCCGTCCTCGACGCCGCGGCCGCGGGCCACCTCCACGCGGCCGCGGTCGCCGACGGCGTCGGGACGACGGTCGACCTGTGAGGCCGAACCGGGACGCGCATACGTCGGCACGACGGGCGACCCGCGAGGTCGAACCGGGACGCGCATACGTCGGCACGACGGGCGACCCGCGAGGCCGAACCGGTACACGGATACGTCGGGCCGTCGAACGCCGCCGGCATGCGACTCCCGTCGGCGACCGACCCGGAGGGGATTCTGACGTGGCTGCTCGCGTTCCTGATCGTCGCCGGATTCGTCTTCGTCGCGCTCTTCGCGGCGGGCGTCTGGACCGCCTAACCCGGCGTCCGACGACCGGACCCGGGGTCACGGCGCCGTAGCCACCGGTATCGACGAAGAACTTTTTAGACGCCCGCATAAACGCTCTCGAAAACTCTCGCGTCGTGATGAAAGGAATCGGGAACGGCGTAAAGGGTCGAGAGGCCGGCTAAAACCGGGTGAACCCGTATCAACCGTTTGGCGGTTATACGGTCCCCCGGTCCGTGGGTGGGACCGAGAGCACGCATGTCCGTCGACCCCGCTCCCCTCGACCGGCTGCCCGTCGATGGTTCCCTCCGCGCCGACCTCGACCGGCCCCGCGGGCTCGCTGTCCGCGCGGTCCGGTGCGTGTCGTTCTGGGTCGCCGCCCTGCTACCGTTCGCGTACCTCCCGCTGCTGGCGGCCGGCGTCGTCGAGCGCCACCCGGTGGCGTTCGGCGCGCTCGTCTGCTGCAACGCCGCGGCGTTCGTCCTGGGACACGGCTACCGTGACGACGCCCGCCCCGTCTGAGGCCGCGGATGGACGCCTCGGACCGGGACGACACGGGAAGGTTTACCTCCGGGAGGGTGCCCCGTACGCCATGGACCGCCGTTCGATGCTCGCCGCTTGCGCCGCCGCGGCGTCGACCCTTGCCGGATGCGGCGACTCGTCGGCCGACGGGGAGCCGTCGCCGGGGACGACTGGAACCGCGACGCCGACCGAGGGGTCGCCGACGCAACCGTCGACGCCGCTCGCGGTCCGGTCGGTCGACGCTCCCGGGACGGTCGAGATCGGGCAGCCCTACACGGTCGGGTTCGCGGTCGAGAACCCCACCGATGCGACGCGGACGCTCGACACGACCGTGAGCGTCCGGACCGGCGGCGAGTGGCGGCAGTTCGAATCGATCAGCGCCCGGATACCGCCGGGAACGACGACGATCGAGCGCGAACTCGCCGCGCCGCGGTTCCTCGGCACGTACCGCTTCCGGATCGACGACCCGACCGCCGAGTGGCGTGTCGAGGCGACCGAGCGGCTGCTCGGGTACGGCGACCGGTTCACCACGCCACAGGGCGCCACGCTCGCCGTGTTCGGGGGCGAGTTCGCCGATTCGTACGGCGGCGGGAACGAAACGGTCACGCCGCCGCCGGACCAGCAGTTCCTGCTGATCCGCGTCCGATTCACGAACCAGACCGGCGAGGCGGTGACCTTGCCCCCGCTCGGCGCGTTCCGGGTTCGGGCCGGCGGGGAGACGTACTCTGTGGCGCTGAACGACCCCGGACAGCGGGTCACCGTCGACCCGAACAACCGGACGCAGATCGAACTTCCCTTCCTCGTCCCCACGTCGGTCTCTGCCGCCGACGTCGCGGTGCGGTGGGCGCCGCGGTACCGTTCGGGGCGGACGGTCGTGGTCTGGCGGCAGGGGTAATCGTCGCAGGCACGGAGGCGGCGGAAATCACCGATTCCCGACCGGATAATCCGGGAGCGACCCTGTAATGTGTGTTCGGATGTCGGAGTCCCACCGTCACGGAACGCCGACCCGCGGCGGGCGGGGCATGCGCCTCGTCGGCGCGGGCTCGATCCTCTGGCTCGTCGTGGCGGTGCTCGTCCTGGCGTTCGAGTACCTCGCCCCGGAGGAGGCCCTCGCGTGGGGCGCGGTCGCGGCCGCGATCACGGCGGGCGAACTGGCGTACCTCAGGCGACACCTCGGCGCGACGGACGACGCGCGGCCGGGCGCGACGGGCGAGCGCCTGGGCGTCGCGAACGCCCTGACCCTCGCCAGGGGCGGGCTGTTCGCCGCGGTCGCGGGGTTCGTGACCGTTCCCCCGACCATGGTCGCCTGGGGCCCGGCGGTCTGCTACGGCGCGGGCGTGGCCCTCGACGCGCTCGACGGCTGGATCGCCCGAACGGTCGGGCGAACCACCCGGCTCGGCGAGCGGCTCGACCTCGCGTTCGACACCCTCGGCTTCGTCGTTGCCCCGGTCGTCGCCGTCGCCTGGGGACAGTTGCCGGTCTGGTACCTCTCGCTCTCGGCGGCCCGGTACGTCTTCCGCGCCGGCGTTGGGTTGCGGCGCCGGCGCGGCCACCCGGTGTACGACCTGCCGGAGAGCCGGGTCAGGCGGCCCCTCGCCGCGTTCCAGATGGCCTTCATCGCCGTCGCGCTGACCCCCGTCGTCGGGCTCGGAGCCGTTCGCCTCCCCGCGGCGGTCGCGCTCGCCGCGTCGCTCGCCGTCTTCGGCCGCGACTACCTCGCCGTCAGCGGCCGCCTCGGCGACGCCGCCGCGGCGTAGCCCCGCCGGGCGTCGGTTACGACCGCCGCGTCGACCGGCGACCGACGACCGCGGCCGCGACGACGCCGCCGACCGCGGTGGGGAGCCAGAACGCGACCGCGCGGTAGGCGAGCGCCGCCGCCGTCGCGTCGGCCGGCGCCGCCCCCGCGACCGCGACGAGCAGTCCTGACAGCAGGGCGACTGCGCTC
>JBDGSZ010000098.1:0-30245 GCA_042217265.1 Haloferacaceae archaeon | reverse complement strand
CCTCTTCGCCTGATCGGCGACGGGCCGACGCGGACCCTCGACGACGCCCGCGACCGGCGATGCGCGGCGGCTCCGGGCCGCGTCGCGGATCGGCGCCGGATGATCGGCCACCAAGGCCTAGTTCCGGACGGGAACACCCCGGAACGGGTGATCCAGGATGTCGGATGGCGAACCGACCCCCGATCACGTCATGGAACTCGGGTTCGGTTTCTTCGCATCGAAGACGCTGCTGACCGCAGTCGAGCTCAGCACGTTCGACGCGCTGGCCGACGGGCCGCGGACGGCCGAGGAGCTGGAGGACGAACTCGACCTCCATCCCCGGAGTTCGCGGGATTTCCTCGACGCGCTGGTCGCCCTGGACGTGCTCGACCGGGAGGACGGCCAGTATCGCAACACTCCGGAGGCCGACGCGTTCCTCGTTCCGGGGAAGCCGTCCTACGTCGGTGGGCTGCCGGAGATGGCCAACGACCGGCTCTACGGCTTCTGGGGCGACCTCGAGGAGGCGCTCCGGACCGGGAGTCCGACCAACGAACTCGCGGACGACCAGACCCACCCGTTCGAGGAAGCGATCTATCAGGACGACGAGAACCTCGAACAGTTCGTCGGGGCCATGACCGGGCTGAGCATGGGGACGGCCGAGGTGCTGGCCGACGAGTTCCCCTGGGAGGAGTACGACACGGTCGTCGACCTCGGCACCAGCGAGGGGGTCGTGCCGCGTCGCGTCGCCGAGGAGAACGACCACGTCACCGCCGTCGGACTCGACCTGCCGCGGGTCGAACCCCACTTCCGGGACTTCGTCCGGGAGAGCCCCGCGGCCGACCGCATCGAGTTCCGGACCGGCGACTTCTTCGGCGACGAACCGCTCCCCGAGGCCGACGTGTACGTCCTCGGGCACATCCTCCACGACTGGGGCCTCGACGGGAAGCGGGCGATCCTGGACAAGGTCGCCGACGCAGTCAACCAGGGCGGCGCCGTCATCGTCTACGGGACGATGATCGACGAAGAGCGCCGCGGGAACGAGATGGGGCTGCTCATGAGCCTCAACATGCTCGTCAAGACGCCCGACGGGTTCGATTACACCCACGGCGAGTGTATCGAGTGGCTCCGCGAGGCCGGGTTCTCCGACCCGACGGTCGAGCAGTTGCCCGGTTCCGAGTCGATGGTCGTCGCCCACCGGTGACGCCCGCCCTGCGGGGGAAGAGTTAGCACTCCGCGGGACGTACTGCCCCCGTGACATACGATGAGTGACACGCGCTCCGTCTTCGAGCACCACGTCGAGGCGTTCGGGGACCAGGACCTGGCGGAGACGATGGTCGACTACACCGAGGAGTCCGTCATCGTGACCAACCTCGGGACCTTCCGCGGGCTGGACGAGATCGAGGGGCTGTTCACCGACCTGTTCGACGAGTTCTCGCAGGCCGGCAGCACGGTCGCCGTCGACGAGATGACCGTCGAGGGTGACTTCGGATACCTCCTCTGGCACGGGGAGACGCCGGACAACGTCTACGAGTTCTGCACCGACACCTTCTACGTCCCGGACGGCACCATCGCGTTCCAGACGTTCGCGGGCGTGATCGAGCCGAAGGACTGAGCGCGGGCCCGGCGCGGCCGTCCGCGGCGCGCGGCTCCGACCGTCCCCGGAACCCTTAACCCCGCCACGGACCTATCCGCTGGCGATATGGGCATGGGCTCGGACATGTACCGCCAGCAGATCCTCGACCACTACAAGAACCCCCGGAACTACGGGGAACTCGAGGACGCCACGTTCTCGCACGTCGGCGAGAACCCCTCCTGTGGCGACACCATCCGGATGGACGTGCGCCTGGAGGACGACGGCGAGACCATCGACTACGTCGCCTTCTCGGGCGACGGGTGTGCCATCTCGCAGGCCGCGGCCTCGATGCTCACTTCGGAGCTCCAGGGCAAGACCCTCAAGGACCTGGCGGCGATGGACCGCGACGACGTGGTGGAGATGCTGGGCGTCGACATCAGCCCGATGCGGATCAAGTGCGCCGTCCTCGCGGAGAAGGTGGCCCAGGACGGCGCGAAGCTCCACCGGGGGGAGGTCGAGGACCTCGGCACGACCCGGACCGAGGAGGACTTCTAGCGGCCCGTCACTCCGGGACGAGCCCGTCGTCCTGGACCCGCATCACCGCCTCGCCGTCGGCGAGGTTGGGCGCGTCGACCAGCCTGACGATGCGCTTGTCGCCCTTCGACTTCCGGAGGTAGATGCGGAACGTCGAGGTGTGGCCGAGGATGTTCCCCCCGATGGGCTGGGTCGGGTCGCCGAAGTAGGAGTCGGGGTTCGAGGCCACCTGGTTGGTCACGAGGACCGCGGCGTTGTAGAGGTCGCCGATGCGCATCAGGTCGTGGAGGTGCTTGTTGAGCTTCTGCTGGCGCTCGGCGAGTTCGCCCCGGCCGACGTACTCGGCGCGGAAGTGGGCGGTGAGCGAGTCGACACAGAGCAGGCGGACGGGCCACTCGGAGTCCTCGTGTTCGCTGGCGAGTTCCTTGGCCTTCTCCGCGAGGAGGATCTGGTGGTTGGAGTTGAACGCCTTGGCGACGTGGATGCGGTCGAGGAAGGCCTCCAGCAGCTCCTCCATCGCCTCGTCGTCGCCGGGTTCACCGTCGATGCCCCGCTCGTCCATCGTCGCCCGGATGGCCTCGTCGTCCAGGCCCCGCACCATGTCGTCGATGCGCTCTGGCCGGAAGGTGTCCTCGCTGTCGACGAAGATGGCGCCGCCGCCGAGCCCGCCGTGCTCGGGCGGCAACTGGACGTTCACGCAGAGCTGGTGGGTGACCTGTGACTTGCCGGCGCCGAACTCCCCGTACACCTCGGTAATGGACTGGGTCTCGACGCCGCCGCCGAGCAGGTCGTCCACCTCGGGGACGTTCCAGGTGAGCTTCCCGATCTGCTCGCGGCGCTCCAACACCGCCGCCCCCGTCTCGAACCCGCCGACGTCGGCGGCCTCGCGGGCGGCGTTGATGATGTCGCCCGCGCTGGACTCGCCGACGTCTGCGGTGTTCGACAGCTCCGCCGGACTCGCGACCGCGATGCTCTGGAACGTCTCGAATCCGGCGTCGAGCAGCTTGTCCGCCGTCGCTGGCCCCACGCCCGGCAGGTCTTCGAGGTCGTCTTCCGCCATGGACGGTCCTTGCGCGGCACCCCACATAAAGTCTCGTTAACACCAGGGTGGAAGTGATGGCGGCGGGCGGTCCGGCTCCCGTCCCGCCGCCGGTCACTCCCAGGGATGCCCGCCGGGGCGGTCGGGCCAGAGCGGATACCAGTAGGCCTCGTCGTCCTCGACGTCGAGTTCGCCGTCGAGCACCGAGCGGAGCTTGAACTCGGTCCGCTCGTCGCGCTCGCGCTCGCCGGCGGGGACGAACGGGTAGTAGGCCCCGCGGCGGAAGGAATAGACCCAGTAGGCGCGGTCCCCGGTCCCGCCGGCCGCGACGTCCGCCCGCGTGAACCCGAAAACGGCGGCCAGCAGCCGCGACCCGTACCCCCGCTCGACGAACGTGTCGGCCGCGAAGTGGACGCTCGTCACGAGGTCCTCGGGGTCGTCGTCCTCGAGGACGACCCAGTGGTAGCCGTGGTCGTCCTCGTGGCGGCGGAAGGCGGTGCCGGTCTCGGCCTCGCCGGCCCGAAGGATCTGTTCGACGTCGTCGACGGTCGACGCGAAGTCCGTCGAGTCGACCTCGCCGAAGCAGAGGCCGGCGGCTCCGACCGGCCGGAAGTCGAGGTCGGCCTCCATCGTGACGTAGGCCGTGGACATCCCGAACAGGTCCTCGGGGTCGGCGTCGCGGGTGGCGTCGCGCTCGGCGCGCAGCCCGAGCGCATCCCGCACCGCGTCGAACAGGCCCACGTCTACCGGGTCTCCATCTCGCCTTCCAGTTCGCGCAGCCGCTCGACGCGCTTCTCGGTCGGCGGGTGGGTGCTGGCGATCTTTCCGATGAATCCCGACCGGATGGGGATGATGAAGAAGGCGTTCATCTCGGCCTGCTCGCGCATGTCCTCCTTCGGGACGCGGTCCATCCGGCCGTCGATGGTCAGGAGCGCGGAGGCCAGCGCCCCCGGCTTGCCGGTGATGGCCGCCCCGCCGCGGTCGGCGGCGTACTCCCGGTAGCGCGAGAGCGCGCGGATGAGCAGGAACGAGACGATCCACACGACCAGCGACGCGAGGATGGCGACGATGACGCCGCCGCCCCCGCCCTGCCGGTCGCGGCCGCCGCCGAACAGCCAGCCCCAGCGGACGACCATGAACGCCAGTGTCGACAGGAACGAGGCGATGGTCATCACCATCACGTCGCGGTTCTTGACGTGGGCGAGCTCGTGGGCCACGACCCCCTCCAGCTCCTCGTCGTCGAGGGTCCGGAGCAGCCCCTCGGTGACACAGACGGTGGAGCTCTTCCGGGACCTCCCCGTGGCGAAGGCGTTTGGCACCCGCGAGTCCGCCACCGCGACGGTCGGCTTCGGCAGGTCGGCCTGCTGGGACAGGCGACTCACCATCGCGTGGAGGTCCGGGTACTCCTCCTCGTCCACCTTCCGCGCGCCCATGCTATAGAGCGCCAGGCGGTCGCTGAAGAGGAACTGTCCGAGCGAGAACAGCCCCATCACCACCACGATGCCGAGGAGTCCCACGCCCGCGTACGCGAGGACGCCGATGAACACGATGTAGAGGGCGAACAGCAGGAACATCGTGACGCCCATGCGGGCCCGGAGGCCCCAGTCGGGTTGCCACTCCATGTGCGGAAGTAGCCGCTCGCCGGTGTAAACCTTGTCGGCACGGCCCCCGCGGGCTCCCGGTTCCCGGTCGCCGCTCGTCCCGTCACGGCCGGCGGGGAACGCGGGGCTTAACACCACGAGCCGCCTACCGCCGGGCGATGAGCTCCGGGCAGTTCTGTCCGCGGTGTGGCGACCCCGTTCCCGAGCGGCCGGAGCCGCTCCCCGGGGAGCCACACGGCCGCGAGGCGTCGCTCTGCGACGCCTGCTACCTCGTGGACTTCGACCTCGTCGACGCCCCCGACCGCGTCGAGGTCGACGTCTGCGGGACCTGCGGGGCGGTCAGGCGGGGGAACTCCTGGCGCGACGTCGGCGCCCGCGACTACACCGACGTCGCCGTCGACGAGGTGACCGAGGCGCTCGGCGTCCACCTCTCGGCCCGGGACGTCCGGTGGGGCGTCGAGCCCGAACAGGTCGACGAGAACACCGTCCGGATGCACTGTCACTTCTCGGGGATCGTCCGGGACACGCCGGTCGAGGAGACGGTCGTCGTCCCCGTCCGGGTCTCGCGGGGCACCTGCGACCGCTGTGGCCGGGTCGCCGGCGGCTACCACAACGCCGTCGTCCAGGTGCGCGCCGCGGGCCGAACGCCGACCGACGAGGAGCGGACCCGCGCCGTCGAACTCGCGGAGGCGTACGTCGCCGAGCGGGAGGCCACCGGCGACCGGAACGCGTTCATCACCGAGGTCGACGAGACCGACGAGGGGGTCGACCTCAAGATATCGACCAGCCAGATGGGCCAGGGCGTCGCCTCGCGCATCGTCCGCGAACTCGGCGGCGAGGTCGAACACCACCCGACGCTCGTCACCGAGGACGAGGACGGCGAGGAGGTCTACCGCGTCACCTTCGCGGTGCGGCTCCCGCGGTTCACGCCCGGGGACGTCATCGACCCGACGGACGGCGACGGCCCGGTGCTGGTCCGGAGCGTGTCGGGCAACCTGAAGGGCGTCCGCCTGGCCACCGGCGACCGGTACGAGGCCGACCACGAGGACGGCATCGACCCCGACGCCCGCCGGCTCGGGACCGCCGCGGACGGGACCGAGACGACCGTCGTGACCGTCGAGGACGACCACGCGGTCCAGGTGCTCGACCCCGAGACCTACCGCGCGGAGACGATCCCCCGCCCGGACTACCTCGACCCCGACGCCGAGACGGCGACGGTGCTGAAGAGCCGCGCAGGGCTCCACGTGCTCCCGACGGACGGGTAGCCGCCGGGAACGCGCCGAACCGGTCAGTCGGCGGCGACCGTCCCGCCGTCGACGGGACCGACACAGAGGCCGGAGGAGTGGAGGGCCCGCAGGAGCTGGTCCTCGGTGCAGCCCGCACGCTGGGCCGCCTGGGTCAGCGTCAGCGTCCCGCTGCGGTACAGCTCCATCGCGGTGTTCAGCCCGCGTGAGTTCATACCCGCACTATCGGCTAAGGACCTTGTAAACCTACCGTGAGAACAATCGTCATGATTCAGTATAAGGGAATATAATGGTCAACCGCGTGTCTACGAATCACGCGCCCCGCTATTAAAGGCCCGCGATGGTTAGCCGTCGCCCCATACGTCCGACAGCGGGTGGTCGTCGGTCGGCCCGCCGCCCGTCGCGCCGCCGCCCGAGCGGTCCCGGGACCGGTTCGGGGACCTCCGGGTCGTCCTGCCCGCTCCGGGGTCGGCATCGACGCCCGACAGCGCCGCTTCCGCGTCGGCCGGCGGGAGGTCGGGCGTCGTCATCCGCTCGATCCGGGCCGCGAACCAGTCGGGGACGGCCGACTCTGCCCGGTCGAACAGCGAGAGGAGCGTCGAGTCGGCGAGGTACGTCGCCCCGTAGTCCTCCGGCCCCCGCACCACCCGCCCGCAGGCCTGGATGACCGTCCGGAGCGCGTCGCGGTGGTACCACGCCCACCGGCCCGCCTCCAGCCGCCTCGCGACCCGGGAGTCGCTCGTGTTGCGGTACGGCGCCTTGCAGACCACCTGCCAGCGCGCCAGGTCACCCTCCAGGTCCAGCGCCTCCTCCATCTTCACAGAGAGGAAGAGTTCGGGCGCGTCAGTCGCCTTCCACCGCTCCAGTTCGGCGTCGCGGTCGTCCCGCCCGTGGGCCCGCACCCGCGGTCCCACGCCGGCCTCGCGCAGGCGCCGGCCGAGTTCCGACGCGATGGCGTAGGAGTGGGCGTGGACGATTCCCTTCTCGTCGGGGTGGCGGGCCATGAGGCGCACGAGCAGGCGGGCGACCTCCGGAACCGTCTCCTCGCGGCGTTCGTAGGTCATCTCCCCCTGCGTGACGTCGTACAGCGGCCGGTTCCCGACCGGGAAGGTGTGGTCGACGTCGACCAGCGCCGTCCGGACGGGGTCGAGCCCGACCCCGCGACAGAACGCCTCGCGGTCGAGGATGGTCGCCGACAGCAGGAGGAACCGTTGCCCCCGGTCCCAGACGGTGTGTGACAGGTGCCGCTCCGGGTTCAGCGGCTTGACGCTCGTCCGTCCGTCCGCCTCCTGGTCGATCACCCACGTCGTGGGGCTCGACGGGTTCCGACGGTCCGTGACGAACCACCGCAGCTCCGACGCCACCTCCGCGAGGCGATCCCGTCGCGCCGCCTCCTCCGGGGTCAGCTCGTCGCCGAACGACGACTTCGCCCGCTCGCAGACGTCCGCCAGCGACTCGGCGAACCGCGTCGCCCGCTCGACCGGGTCGTCCGCGCCGTCGAAGTCCGGCACCGACACCTCGTCCCACACCGGGACGGTCTTCGGGCCGAGGTCGATCGTCGCGTACATCTCGGCCCACTCGGCCAGCCCGTGGGCCTCGTCTATCACCACCACGTCCCGGGTCCCGAACGCCTCGGACCCCGCGGTCCGCATGAAGTACGCGAGCGTCATCGCGGCGATGGCGCCGTTCGACGCGATGGCCCGATCGCCGAAGTACGGACAGCGGTGCCGTACCGAGCAGTCGTAGCCGCTCACCCGCGCACACGGCGCCCGGTCGACGCGAGTGTCCGTCTCGCCCGGCAGGATACAGGTGTAGTTGGGCTTGCCACGTATCACCCGCAGGTCGTCGAGCAGGGGATCGGCCGCCGCGGCGTCGAGCTGTGACACCTGCGGCGTGGTGTAGTAGGCGCCGATCGGTTCCGCCGGCTCGGCCTCGTCGGCCGTCCGCGCGGCGCCCGCGACGGCCCGCGCCAGCAGCGACTTCCCGCTTCCCGTCGGCGCCCGTACCAGCACCGCCTGGTTGCCCGCCGCGAACGCGTCGCGGATCCGCTCCAGCGCCTCGCGCTGGTTGCCACGGAAGGAGGGCGCGGGGAACTCGCCGACGATGCGCTCGGGGTCCACGCCGCGGCCTCCGACCCGGGGGGCCTAAACGCCTTCGAGGGCCGCCACGTCCTCGGCGGTGACCTCGCGGTCGTCGGGAAGCCGCTCGACGCAGTCGAAACAGAGGAAGTGGTCGGTCCCGTCGGCGAGTTCGAGGTAGATGCCGCCCTCCGAGGCGTCGGCGAACGTCCAGAGGTCGTCGATCCCGCCGCCGACCGGCACCCGCTCGCCGCAGCCGTCGCAGGGCTCGCCCATCGCCGGAACGAGGGGACCGACGGGCTAAACTCCTGTGCCCGTACCGGCGCCGGACCGGAATCCCCCCACCGGATGTCGTCAGCGTTATGTTTCTCAGGGCCTACACAAATACAATGATTCGCGTCGACGAGGTGCCGACCGACGACGAGCACGTCGTCGTCGAGGCCAACCGTCGGTACGCGCTCGGCGCCGACCCCGCCGACCGGCGACTGATCGACGTCACGGGGACGAAGGGAACGCGTGCGTACGGGTTCTACGTGGACACGGACGAACAGGTCGTCATCGATAACGTCCCGCAGCTGGTCGCTAACGGGCACCTCCGGCCCGCGGACGCCGACTGACCGCCCGCGGGTGTCCTGCCTCCCGTTCCGGCCGTCCTCCATCGCCTCGGAACCCCCCGGTCCGACTCCCGCGCCTCCCCTCCGTCGAGCGGTGGGGTTTTACTCCGGGGTCGGGTAGGATCCCCCGATGGACCCGCCGCTGTGGACCGAGACCCACGCCCCGACCCTCGACGAGTTGCCCCAGTCCGAGGTCCGGGAGCGCCTGCGGCGCGCGGTCGACGAGCCGATGAACCTCGTGGTGCAGGGGCCGCCCGGCGCCGGCAAGACCGCCGCGGTGCGGGCGATGGCCCGCGAGGCCCACGACGACGACGCCGACCTGTTCGAACTCAACGTTGCGGACTTCTTCGAGCGGTCGAAGGCGGAGATCCGCGAGGACCCGCGGTTCGAACACTTCCTCCAGGGGCAGACGGAGTTCTCCAAGCGGTACCGGCGCGGCGGCGACCGGCGCAACAAGTACAAGCGCGACTGGTCCAAGCGGGACATGATCGCCCACGTCCTCAAGGAGCACGCCGGCCACGCGCCCTCGACGGGGACGTACAAGACGCTCGTCCTCGACAGCGCCGAGGCCGTCCGCGAGGACTTCCAGCAGGCGCTGCGCCGGGTGATGGAGCGCAACCACCGCACCACGCAGTTCGTCATCGCGACGCGCCAGCCATCGAAGCTCATCCCGCCCATCCGCTCGCGGTGTTTCCCGGTGCCCGTCCGCGCGCCGGCGACCGACGAACTCGTCGAGGTCCTCCGGCGCATCGTCGAGCGCGAGGGCGTCCCCTACGAGGACGACGGCCTCGAGTACGTGGCGGGCTACGCCGACGGCGACGTGCGCCGGGCGGTGCTGGGCGCGCAGACGGCCGCCGTCGAGGCCGGGGAGGTGACGATGAGCGCCGCCTACGACGCGCTCGCCTCCGTCGGCCACGACGAGCGACTCCGGGGCGCCCTCGCCGACGCCCGCGACGGCGCCTTCGACGACGCCCGGGACGCCGTCGACGACCTGCTGGAGGAGGGCTACGACGGCGGGACGCTCCTGCGTGACCTCCTCCGGATCGCCCGCTCCGAGGATCGCTACGACGACCGGGCGGTCGCCCGCCTCCACCACCTCGCCGGCGCCGTCGACCACGACCTCGTGACCGGGTCGAACGACCGCCTCCACGTCGCCCGCCTGCTGGCCGAGTGGGGAACGGCGGCCGACGCCGCGGGCGCCGACTGATGCGGGTCGCCCCCGGCGCCTGGCGCCTGGCGCTCCCGCTGCTCCTGCTCGCCCTGCCGGCGCTCGTCGTCCCGACGGCCGCGCTGGCGCTCGCGTTCGCCGGCTACGCGATCCTCGCGTTCTACCGCGACCCCGAGCGCTCGCCGCCGCCGACCGGCGTCGTCGCCCCCGCCGACGGCCGCGTCAGCGTCGTCCGCGAGGAGGGCGACCGGACCCGCGTCGGCGTGTTCATGAACGTCACCGACGTCCACGTCAACCGCGCCCCACTCGACGGCGCCGTCGAGCGCGTCGACCACCACCCAGGCGGCCACCTGCCGGCCTTCTCGAAGGAGTCCGAGCGCAACGAGCGGGTCGTGATCGCCTGCGACCGGTACGAGCTCACCCTGATCGCCGGGACCGTCGCCCGACGGATCACGCCCTACGTCGCCCCGGGCGACCGGGTCGCTCGCGGCGACCGGATCGGCCACATCGCGTTCGGCTCCCGCGTCGACGTCCTCCTCCCGCCCGGCGTCGACGCCGACGACCTCCGGGTCGGGACCGGCGACCGCGTCCGGGCCGGCGAGACGGTCATCGCGCCGCCACCCGGCGGCTGAGACGCCCCGTCACGGCCGTTCGAGGACGTGCACGTGCCGGGTCAGCGACCGGTGGACCCGCCGCTCGTGGACCGCCCCGACGCGCCACCCGGCCGCCGTCGCCGCCTCCCGCCAGTCGCGGTCGCCGACGACCACGGCCCGGGGGGCGATCCGTCGGGCCTCCGCGAGCGCCCCCGCGACCAGCGCGGCGAGGTCGCCGACGACCTTCGACTGCCGGCCGTACGGCGCGTCGAAGACCGCGGCGTCGACGGCGTCGGCCCGGAGCGGTAAGGCGGTCGCGTCGGCACGCATGAAATCCCCGACCGGACCGCCGTCCGCGTCGACGAACGCCCGGACGTTCTCCCGCGCGCCCCGGACCATCTTCCGCTGGGCGTCCGCACCGACCACCGCGGCGCCGACCAGCCCCGCCTCCACCAGCAGCCCGCCGGTCCCGCACATCGGATCGAGCACGCGGCGCCCGGGTCCCGCCCCGGCGACGTTGACCAGCGCCCGGGCGTCGAGCGGGTCCATCCCTCCGGGCTGGAAGAACGGGCGGTCGGTCGGTCGCCGGTCGCCGTAATCCCGGACGCTCTCGGCGACCTGCCACCCCACGAGACAGACGTCGCCGCCGAACGCCGCCCGCAGGACATGGTCGGGGTCGTCCAGGTCGACCGAGAACCCCCGCTCGACCAGCGCCGCGCCGAGCGCCCGCTCCGCCTCTGCCGTCGAGACCCCGGCGCTCCCCCGGGCGTCGCGGACCCGCACCGCCACCGTCCCCTCCCGGTCGAGGGGCGCCGCCGCGACCAGGGCCCGCGCCGCGTCCACGTCGGCGTCCGTCCGCCCGAGGAGGTCGACCGCGACGCGGGTGTACGCCAGGTCCCGAACCCGGTCGACCCGGAGGCCCGTCGCCGTCGCCAGCCCCGGCGCGAGGACGGTCACGTCGGCCGCGACGCTCCCCGCCTCCAGCGCCGCGAAGGCGTCGTCCTCGCCGCCGAACTCCAGGCCGTGCACGTCGCTCACTTCCCGGCCGTCCACGTATGTCTGTCGTCGTCCCCCTCGGCTAATCTTTTTAAACCTTAACTGCGGGGTTTAAGACAGGATGACGACCGACCCGAAGGAGACGATCAACATCGAGAACGTCGTCGCGTCGACGGGCATCGGCCAGGAGCTCGACCTCCAGAGCGTGGCCATCGACCTCGAGGGCGCCGACTACGACCCCGAGCAGTTCCCGGGGCTGGTCTACCGCACCGAGGACCCCAAGTCCGCGGCGCTCATCTTCCGCTCCGGCAAGATCGTCTGTACGGGGGCGAAGTCGACCGACGACGTCCACGAGAGCCTCCGGATGGTCTTCGACGAGCTCCGCGACCTCCGGATCCCGGTCGAGGACGACCCCGAGATCACCGTCCAGAACATCGTCACCTCCGCGGACCTCGGCCGGACCCTCAACCTGAACGCCATCGCCATCGGCCTCGGCCTGGAGAACATCGAGTACGAACCCGAGCAGTTCCCGGGGCTCGTCTACCGCCTCGAGAACCCTGACGTGGTGGCGCTCCTGTTCGGGTCGGGCAAGCTGGTCATCACGGGCGGGAAGGAGCCGGCGGACGCCGAGGAGGCCGTCGACGTCATCGTCTCGCGACTGGAGGACCTGGGACTGCTCGGGTAGATGGGTGCCGATCCGTCCCCTGTGGCCCAGGCCGGTCCGGGCGGCGTGCTTCCGGTCGCGGGCACGTTCGCCTCGCTCGCGGTCTTCCTCTCGGTCACCGCCCACATCGCCGCCCGGAACGTGCTCGGCGACGTCCCCGTGCGGAACGCCTTCGCGGTCGGCCCGGTCCCCGCCGCGGTCGCCGTCGGCTTCACCGCCCTCGAGTGGCCCTCCGCGCTCGCCGTCGCCGTCGCCCTCGTCGCCGACGGCCTCCTGATCGACCGCCTCTACCGGACCGAACGGAAGCTGAGCCTCTACGTGACGTTCATCCACGTCGTCGTGAGCATCATCCTCGGAGCCGTCATCGTCTCCGGGTACCTGCTGCTCCAGTCCGCCCCCGGCTAACCATGCTCGGCCGCCTGCTCGTCCCCGTGTGGAACGCCTCCGAACGCCGCCTCCGTGCGCCGTGGCGCCTCCTCCTGTTCGCCGCCGCGCTCGCGCTCGTCGGCGCCGGCGGCGCGTTCGCCCTCCGCAACGCCCCGCCGGCGCTCGTCGCGTCGGTCTCCCGCGTCGTCCCGCCTGACGCGCTGGCCTCGCCCGCCGTCCGGCTGGCGGTCGGGTACGTCGTCGGCGCGGTCGTCCTGACCGCCCTGACCGTCCTCGCCGCGGTCGCCGTCGACCGCCGGCCCGTCAGCGACTACGGGCTCGCCCTCGACCGCGACTGGTGGCTCGACTGCGGGTTCGGCCTCGCGCTCGGCGCCGCCCTGATGACGCTCGTCTTCGCCGTCGAGTACGCCGCCGGCTGGGTGACCGTCGCCGGGCGGTTCCGCACGAGCGGCCCGCTGGCGTTCGCCGAGGCGTTCCTGACCGCCGTCGTCCTAACCGTCGCGGTCGGCTTCGCCGAGGAGCTCCTGGTCCGGGGGTACGTGCTGACGAACGTCGCCGAGGGGTTCCGGGCGTTCGGCGACCGGGCGGCGGTCGCCGTCGCGGTCCTGGCGTCGTCGGCGCTGTTCGGCGTCCTCCACGCCACGAACCCCAACGCCACAGCGGCGTCGACGGTCGCGCTCGGCCTCGGGGGCGTGTTGCTGGCCCTCGGGTACGTCCTCACCGGCGATCTCGCCATCCCCATCGGCCTCCACGTCACGTGGAACCTCTTCCAGGGGCCGGTGTACGGGTTCCCCGTCAGCGGCGGCGACCTCGGGGTCTCGGTCCTCGTCGTGACCCAGCGCGGCCCGCCGGTCGCGACGGGCGGGGCCTTCGGCCCCGAGGCCGGCCTGGTCGGGATCGGCGCGATCGTCCTCGGCGCGGTCGCCATCGCGGCCTACGTCCGCCGACGGTACGGGTCGCTCTCGCTCGCGCCCCTCGCCGTCCCCCGGCTCCGGTGGTGGCGGTGGGCGCGGCCGACCGAGCGGGCCGACGGTGCCCGCGGGACCGTCGAAGGCCCCGGCGACGGTCCCGACTGACGCGCCGCTACTCGACCAGCCGCTCGATCTCGGTGACGAGGATGCCGCTCGCCCCCACCGCCTTCAGCTCCGTGACGGCCTCGTAGACGTCCCGCTCGTCGACGACGACGTGGACCGCCACCCGGTCGCCCTCGCCCGCCACGTCCATCACCGTCGGCCCGCCGAGGCCGGGGATGACCTCGCGCACCTCGTCGAGGCGGTCGGCCGGGGCGTTCATCATCAGGTACCGCTTCCCGTCGGCCGTGAGCACCGACCTCAGCCCGGTCACCAGCTGTTCGACCTTCGGGTCGTCGGCGGCGTCCTCGCGGGCGAACAGGCGGACCGACGACTCCAGCACGGTGTCGACGACCGCCAGGCGGTTGACCGCCAGCGTCGTTCCCGTCGAGGTGATGTCGACGATGGCGTCGGCCATGTCGACGTGCGGCGTGAGCTCCGTCGCGCCCGTCACCTCGACGATCTCCGGGTCGACGCCCCGGTCGGCGAAGTACGCCCGGGTGACGTTCGGGAACTCCGTCGCCACGGTGCCGCCCGCGAGGTCCGCCACGCTCGTGACGTCGCCGTCCTCGGGCGCGGCGAGCACCAGCCGACACCGGCCGAACTCCAGGTCCAGCAGGTCGACCAGGTCCGCTCCCGACTCGCGGGCCTGGTCGAGCCCCGTGATGCCCACGTCGGCCGCGCCGTCGCGGACGTACTCCGGGATGTCCGCCGCGCGGGCGAACAGCACCGTCACCTCGGGGTCGACCGTCTCGGCGTAGAGCTTCCGGTCCGAGCCCTCCTCGACGTGGAGGCCCGCCCGCTCCAGCAGGTCCATCGACGGCTCGTGCAGGCGGCCCTTGTTGGGGACGGCGACGCGCATGTCCTCACCCTCTCGCGGCCCGGACGAGTGCCTTTCGACTGTCGCCGCCCAACTTGCTCCCCTGGCCGCGTCAGTCGCCCACGGGAAACGGCTTAACCGACGCCGACGAGTGGGACGTCGACGAGGGGCAGAACTAACCCCGCCCGCGCCGACGGGCGCGACATGAGCGACCACGACGGCGACCTCGTCGTCGCCGGCGGTCGGGTGCTCCGGCCGGACATGACCGTCGAGCGCGCCGACGTCCTCGTCGACCGCAAGCGGGGGGTCATCGGGGCGGTCGGGCCCGACCTGGACGCGGCCGAGCGGCTGGACGCGAGCGACGGCCTCGTCGTCCCGGGCCTCGTCAACGCCCACACCCACGTCTCGATGACGCTCCTGCGGGGCTACGCCGACGACAAGCCGCTGGACGCGTGGCTCCGCGAGGACGTCTGGCCCGTGGAGGCCGCCCTCGAACCCGCGGACGTGCGCGCCGGCGCCGACCTCGGGCTCCTGGAGATGATCCGCGCCGGCACCACGGCCTTCGCGGACATGTACTTCGAGATGGACCGGGTCGCGGCGGCCGTCGCGGACGCCGGCCTCCGGGCGGTCCTCGGCCACGGCGCCGTCACCGTCGGCGAGGACGCCGACGAGGCCCGGGCCGACGTCGAGCGCAGCGCCGCCTTCGCCCGCGAGTTCGACGGCGCGGCCGACGGCCGGGTGTCGACCGCGGTCACCCCACACAGCCTCACGACCGTCGACCGCGACCTGCTGGCGCTGGCGGCCGACCTCGCCCGGGACGCCGGCGTCCCGCTCCACTACCACGCCAACGAGACGCCCGACGAGGTGGCGCCGTACGAGGACGAGGGCGTCCGGCCGCTCCGGTGGGCGAGCGACCACGGCCTGCTGGAGGAGGGGGACTTCCTCGCCCACTGCGTCCACCTCGACGGCGGGGAGGTCGACCTGCTGGCCGAGACGGGCGCGGCGGCGGTCCACTGTCCCGCCTCGAACATGAAGCTCGCGAGCGGCGCGGCGCCGGTCCGGCGGCTGCTCAACGCGGGCGCGACGGTGGCGCTCGGCACCGACGGCGCGGCGTCGAACAACGACCTCGACCCGTTCGACGAGCTCCGGGACGCCGCGATGCTCGCCAAGCACGCGACGGGCGACGCGAGCGCGCTCCCCGCCGCGGCGGCGGTACGGATGGCGACCGCGGGCGGCGCCGACGCCCTCGGCCTCGACGCCGGGCGGGTCGAGCCGGGCCGACGGGCCGACCTCGCGGTGGTCGACCTCGACGCCGCACACCTCACCCCGCGTCACGACCTCGTCTCGCACCTCGCGTACGCGGTCCGCGGGTCCGACGTCCGCCACACCGTCTGTGACGGCCGGGTGCTGATGCGCGACCGCGAGGTGCTGACGATGGACGCCCCCGCCGTTCGCGAGCGAGCGGCCGAGCGGGCGCGTGGGCTGCTGGAGCGGGCGGGCGTGGCATAGCGGCGTCGCGATCGTCGCCGGCCAACGGGGCCGTCGACGTGGGGGCCCGACCCGCGACGGGACGGTCCGTCCACCGGGGTCCGCGGCGCCGGCGACGTTCGGGATCGACCGGCGGGACTACCCGCTCCGCCCGCCGTCGCCCACGGCGACGTTCCCGGCCGGAGCGGTGTCGACGCCCTCGCCTTCGCCCCCGACCTCGAACTTCGCCAGCAGCGACTGGAGCCGTTCGGCCCGTTCGGCGAGCGATCCGACGCTGGCGCTGACCTGCGACGCCGAGGCGACCTGCCGGTCCGCGGCCGCGGACGCCTCCGTGGCCTCGTCCGCGGTCGCGCGGCCGATGTCCGCCACCTCCTCGACCATCGAGACCGTCTCCTCGGTGCTCGCGGCCTGGTCGTCGGTCGCGTCGCTTATCTCCCGGATGCCGCTGTCGGTCTCGGCCGCGTTCTCGGCGACCTCGGCGAACGCGTCGACGGCCGCCTCGACGGCCTCGACGCCCTCCCGGATGTGGCGCTCGGCCGCCTGCGCCTCGCCGACGGTCTGCTCGGTCTGGGACTGGACGTCCTCGACGAGCGCCTCGATTTCGCCGGCCGACTCCCGAGTCTCCTCGGCGAGCTGCTTGATCTCGTCGGCGACCACCCTGAACCCCTCGCCGCTCCCGGCGCCGCCCCCGCCGGCGCGGGCGGCCTCGATGTTGGCGTTCAGCGCGAGCATGTTCGTCTGCTCGGCGATGTCCCCGATGAGCTCGATGATCTCGCCGATCTCGGTCATCCGCTCGTCGAGGGCTTCGACGTGGTCGACCGTCGAGCCGATCACCTTCTGGGCCGTCTCCGTCCGGTCGATGGCCGTCCGGGCCGTCGCCTCGCCGGACTCGACGACCTCGGCCGTGTCGTGGGACATCCGCGCGACGCTCTCCGCGGAGGAGGCCACCTCCTCGATGGTCGCCGAGAGGTCGGTCATCTCGGAGGACACGCTCTCCAGCATCTCCCGCTGCTCGGCCGCGGCCTCGGATATCTCGCCGATGGACTCGCTCACCTCCGTGCTCGTCCGCTTGATCTCCTCCGTGCCGGCGTTGGCCTCCTCGCTCGTCGCCGCGACCTCCCGGGCGAACGCCTGGATCTCCCGTATCGTGTCCTCCGTGTCCTCGATCATCCGGTTGAACGACTCGGCGATCCGGGTCATCGCCTCGCTCTCGCTCTCGGCGTCCAGGCGGACGCTCAGGTCGCCCTCGGCCGCCCGGGCCATGGCGGCGCTGTAGGCGTCGGCCTTCCGCTCTAGGTGCTCGTTCAGCCGCTCCATCTCCGCCTTGCGCTCCTCGGCCTCGGCCCTGGCCGCCTCGATCTCCGCGTTCTTCTCCTCCAGGCTCTCGACCTGCGCCGTCTTCTCCTCGGCCTCGCGGAGCCGCTCGTCGGCCTTCGCCCGGGAGCGCTCGGTCGAGTACCAGTTGCCCATCAGCGCGAGCGCCAGCCCCAGCACGAACATCCCGTGGATGACTCCCCACACCCACGGGTTGCTGATGGCGGCGGCGTGGTTGTACACGCGGCTCGGCTCGATCATCCCGAAGACGCCGTGGGTGAAGACGACGTACCCCAGTCCCAGCGCGAAGGGCAGCCAGTCCTCGTATGTCGCGATGACCGCCATCGCCACGAAGAAGTGGAAGTGCGCCTCGATGTACCCGCCCGAGAACTGGACGAGCACCACGGACGACGCCAGGAGTCCGGTGATGGAGAGCCCGGTCCGAACCCGGCGGGGGAGCCACGACAGGACGTAGGCGCCCCCGGAGAGCGCGGCCACGATGCCGATCTCGAGGAGGATCATCGGCAGCGGCGTCGCCGGAACGGTCGCCCCCGTTACCGGGTCGGTCCCCTGATACACCCCGAGCAGGAACCAGAACGGCAACTGGAGCAGCGTGACGGCGACCACGTTTCGGTGGCGGCCGCGCCACGTCTCCTCCGGGATCGACTGCCCGTTCGGGGTGTGTCGGACGAAGTCACGAAGCGTGCGTTCCCACCGCTCGACCAGCGGGAGGTCGACGGCCGCCTCCGGCGTGCTCGAGGCCATACCGGCCCGCTCTCCCAACGGCTAAAAACCCCTTCGCCCACGGTATCAAATCTCGTAACGAAGCGGCGATCCTCGCCGGTTCGCCCACCGCGCCGCGTCGGGCGGGGGGACGACTCCACAGCGTTTAGGGTCGCCGTCACCAACCGGTTCGCATGACCGCACTGACGATAACGGCGCGCCTCGATGACCCCGCCGCGGCCCGGGAATCGGGCGAGCGGAAGCTCGACTGGGCCCGCGGACACATGCCCATCCTGGCGGCCCTCCGCGAGTCCTTCGCCGCCGACCGGCCCCTCGACGGCGAGCGGGTCGGGATGGCGATGCACGTCGAGGCCAAGACCGCCGTCCTCGCCGAACTCCTCGCAGAGGGCGGGGCCGAGGTCGCCATCGCCGGCTGTAACCCCCTCTCCACCCAGGACGACGTGAGCGCCGCGCTCGACGCCGTCGACGGCGTCACCTCGTACGCGAAACACGACGTCGACGACGATGGGTACTACGACGCGATGGCGGCCGTCGCCGAGTTCGAGCCGACGGTGACCGTCGACGACGGCTGTGACCTCGTGACCCTCGTCCACGAGGAGTACCCCGACCTGCTCGACGCCGTCCTCGGCGGGTGTGAGGAGACCACCACCGGCGTCCACCGCCTGCGGGCGATGGACGCCGACGGCGCCCTCGAGTACCCCGTCTTCGCCGTCAACGACACGCCGATGAAGTCGCTGTTCGACAACGTCCACGGCACCGGGGAGTCCGCGCTGACCAACATCGCGATGACGACCAACCTCGCGCTGGCGGGCAAGACCGTGGTCGTCGCCGGCTACGGCCACTGCGGCAAGGGCGTCGCGCGGAAGGCCGAGGGGCTGGACGCGAACGTCGTCGTCACGGAGGTCGACCCCCGGCGGGCGCTCGCGGCCCACATGGAGGGCCACGACGTAATGCCGATGGCCGAGGCGGCCGCGGTCGGCGACGTCTTCGTCACCACCACGGGGAACCGCGACGTGATCACCCGCGAGCACTTCGAGCGGATGGCCGACGGCGCCCTGCTTGCCAACGCCGGCCACTTCGACGTCGAGGTGAACCTCGATCACCTCGACGACCTCGCCGTCTCGCGCCGCGAGGTCCGCCCCGGCGTCGAGGAGTTCGAACTCCCCGACGGCCGCCGGCTGAACGTGCTGGCCGAAGGGCGGTTGGTGAACCTCGCCGGACCGCTCTCGATGGGTCACCCCGTCGAGGTGATGGACCAGAGCTTCGGGGTGCAGGCGGTCTGCGTCCGCGAGCTCGTCGCGAACGGCGACGAGTACGACCCCGGCGTCCACGAGGTGCCCGACGCCCTGGACCGCGAGGTGGCCGAGACCAAACTCGCCGCCGAGGGCGTCGAGACCGACTCGCTCACCGACGACCAGCGCGAGTACATGGACTCCTGGCAGCACGGCACGTAGCCGTCACCGTCACCGGCCCTCCTCGACCGGCGACGGGTCGAACGCCGCCACGAGCCCGCCGAGAGTCATGCCCCAGACCACGTGGCCGACGAGCGACCCCAGCCCGAGGTTCGGGAGCGGGGCCGGCACCCCGACCGCCCGGAGCCAGAGCGGCATCACGAACCCCGCGGCGACGAGCCACAGCAGGACGCCGTAGCCGACGCCACCGGCCACGCACCCCGCCGTACCGGCGCAGTACCGGCCCAGGCGGGTGTTGGTCATGGCCATTGCGAACCCGATGCCGAAGACGACGCTGTGAAAGAGGTGGGTGACCCAGCCGACGCTCACGTTCATGCTCGCGTACAGCGCCCCGATGACGGCGATGCCGCCCGTCGCCGCTTGGAGGAGCCCACCCATGACCCCGCCGGCGACGAGCGACGCGACGGCCACCCGCCGCAGCCGCGCCGGCGGGACGCCGATGGACGTGCGCTCGGCGTCCGCCCGCCGGAACTCGACGGTCACCGCCGTCCCCCGCTCCCCGTCGACCGGCGACTCGACCCGTACCCCTCCGTCGACGGCGTCGAGCATGAGGCGGACGAACGGGAGGCCGAAGCCGCTGTCGGGGTCGTCGTACTCCGGGAACGCCCGCTCCTCCAGCAGGGCGCGCTGCTCCGGGGGCATCCCGGGGCCCTCGTCGACCACCCGCAGGCGGACGGCCCGCTCGGTCGCGGCGCTCTCGACCCGGACCCGCGGCGCCGCGGCGTCGGCGTGTTCGACGGCGTTGTCGAGCAGGTGTTCGACGGCGACGTGGAGGTGCCGGTTCCCGCGGACCTCGACCGCCGGGAGGTTCCCCACCTCGACCGTGGCCGCCGGGTGGGTCCGGCGGACCGCCTCGACGGCCCGCTCGACCTGCTCGTCGAACGCGACCGGTCCCGGGTCGCCGGTGTCGGTGATGACGCCGACGTCGTCGAGCACCGCGCCGATGTGATCGGTCCGGCGCCGGATTACGTCCACGGCCCCCTGTCCGCCGTCGGTCATCCCCGCGTACCCCTCGATGACGTTCACGCTGTTGAGCACCTCGTGGCGCAAAACCCGGTTGAGGACGGTCAGGCGGTCGGTCCGGGCCGCGAGCGCGTCCCGGCTCCGGCGGGTGGCCGCCGAGCGCACGCCCGTGACGGTCCCGCCGACCGCGCTCGCGAGGAGGACGTTTCCGACCAGGCGGGTGTCCGCCATCTCGACCATCGGCCGACCGACCGAAAGGTACGTCGCGGCGACGACCGCGCCCATCGAGACCACCCCGACGAGACACCACCGGGCGACGGTGACCGCCTCCCCCGCCGGCCGGTCGCTCGCCGCCAGCCCGAGGCCGTAGACGGTCAGCCCGAGGCCCGCCACGAGCGCCGGGACGTTCCCGACGAGGAACGCCACGACGCCGACATCGGTCTGGAGGGAGGTCAACACGGGGTACCGCGTCAGCAGGAACCCCACCGCGGCCACCGTCAGCCCCGCGAGTACCCGACGCGGTCCGTCGTCAGAGAGGTCCATCGTCCGGAAGTCACCGTCCAGTCGCGCATAACCCCACCTCGGGTGTGAGCGGATCGGACACGACCGCGGGCGGCCCGTTTAATCCCTCCCGGCTCCGAACGTCGCACATGGCCGCGAACCGCAAGGGCGACCGCCGGGAGCGCGAACTGGTCAACAAGCTCGACGAGGCGGGATTCGCCGTGATGCGCGCCCCGGCGAGCGGCAGTTCGACCGACCGCGACCTGCCGGACGTCCTCGCGGGCGACGACGGGACCTTCTACGCCATCGAGGCCAAGTCCTCGTCGGGCGACCCGATCTACCTCGACGGCGAGGAGGTGGAGTCCCTGGTCTACTTCGCCCGGAACTTCGGCGCCAAGGCCCGGATCGGCGTCCGGTTCGACCGCGAGGACTGGTACTTCTTCCACCCCGGCGACCTCTATACCACCGACGGCGGCAACTACCGGGTCAAGCGGGAGACGGCCGTCGCCGAGGGGACGGACTTCGCCGAGCTCGTCGGCCACTCGACGCAGGCGCGGCTCGACGGGCTCGACGAGGGCGGGACCGACGCCGACGGCTGATCCGCGCTCCGGGCGCTACCCGGCCGCGTCGGCCCGCAGCGGCACGGCCAGCCGTGCGGCCACGTCGGCGCCGACCGGCGTCAGCCGTGAGGCGGGGAAGGCGTACCGGCGGCGGCCGTCGCCGGTCGCGGCGAGGTAGACGGCGAGCACGGCCGGTTCCTGGCCGCCGTAGTCCGCGTTCGTCGGGTAGTCGGCCACGAGACGCCCCTCCTCGGTCCGGTGTTCGTCCGCCCGTTCGCCCGTCCGTTCGACGACGAGGAGCAGGCCGCCGGTCTCGCGGTCCCGGACGACGTCGCCCGGGGCGCGGTCGTGGCGGTCACAGAGCCGCGGGCCGCCGGCGTGGATGGGGACGAACAGCCGCCGGCCGCAGACGGCACAGGCGCTCGCCCGCTCGTCCGGGGCGGGCACGCGGTCCTCGGTCACGTCCATCGCGACCCGGCGCAGGTGCTTACAGCGGGCGCCGCGGACGGCGTGGTCGGGGCACGTACAGGTCCCGGCGTCGAGGTCGACGACGTACGTGCCGCCGGCCGTCTCGACGACGTACCGGCCGTCGCGGAGGGGGCGGACGGTCATCGGTTCCGTGCGCGCCCGTTCGGCGCGGCCGTTCCCGGGGCCGTCGGGCCCGTCGGTCGGTGCTGACGCGGTCGTGTTGCTCGGGTGCGTCATGGGTGCGGGAGCGGGGACTCCACGGCCCGCATAGGGGTCGCACGGACCTAAACCCTCGTTTCCGGCCCGCGGCCGACCGCTCGCGGCCCCGCCCTCCCGGAGTATCGAAGGGGTTTTACTGTCACCCGCGGAACGCCGCGACATGGACCTCGAAGAGGGGATGGTGCGGAAGATAACCGTCTCCACGGCCGTGGTCGTGGCCTTTCTGGTTCTCGTGGTGCTCATCGGACTGACCTACGGCAGCGACCTCGGCGACGCTGGCGGCCTCGCGCTCATCGGGAGCATCGTCCTGTTCATCCTCGCGATGGCCGGCGTCGGGGTCTACCTCGCCGACTGACGCCCGGCGCGCCCGCCCGGCGGTCCCGTTCGCCGACCGACGCCCGGCGCGTCAGGCGCTCTCCCCGTCGCCGTCCGTCCCGACCGCATCTTCCTCCAGCGCGCCCTCGTAGTAGGCGAGGGGGTGGGCGACCCGCTCGCACCGCTCGTCCCGGTTCACGCAGTCGCCCTGGGCCTGCATCGTCGCACACGACGGCATCGGGTACTGCGCCCGCCCGTCGTCGGCCAGGACGGTCGCCGGGAACTCGACGGTCTCGGGGTCGAGGCCGGTCAGCGCAACCATCCGGTCGCGGTCGCAGTCGAGGTCCGCGAGGAAGGCGAGCAGCGCCACCAGCGACCGGTCGGGGAGGTTCTCGCCGTCGCGCGCCCGGTCGACCAGCGCCCGGATGCAGGGCGGGAACCGCTCGGGCCGGACCGCCGAGACGTCCGGCCGCGGCGCCCGGTCGGCGAGCAGTCGACGGACCGCGGCCACCTCCTCGGAGAGCGCGTCCGCGAGCGCCTCGCCCGCCTCGCCCTGCACCGGGAACGGGAGCCCCGACTCGACCCGTTCCCGGACCGCCGCCTCGAGCAGGCGGTAGAGCTCCTCGCGCTCGACGGGCACCCGCCCGCCGGCGAGGGCGCGGTTGACCAGCCGCCAGCGGTCCCCCCAGTCCGGGTCCGAGAGCCGGAGGTACTCCCCCACCCCGATCCGGAACCGGCCGTCCCCGCCCGGCCGCTCGACGGTCCTCGCGAGGTCGAACTCCCGGAGCAGGTCGTCCAGGCTCACGCGTCCCTCGACGCTCCGCAGGTCGTCGCCGCGCTCGACGTCGGCCACGAACCGCTCGCGGGCCGTCGCCGCTTCGGCGCTCGCGTACTTCTCCACCGCCGCGGGGGCGTCGACCAGCGACACGAGCACCCGCGCGACGGGGTAGGAGAGGAGTTCGTCGCGCGGGCGCCACCGGTCCGGGGTCGCCGAGGCGACCGTGCCGGAAAGCAGCGCGCGCTCGACCCGCTCGGCCCCCCGCTCGACCGCCGGCGCGTCGGCCGCCGCCAGTTCCGCCGGGGCGACGTCGAGCTCCTCGACGGTCTCCCGGGCGGCCGCGAGGAACGGGTACCGGGCGTGGCGCGGGTCGACCTCCATGCGCCGCGAGTCGTCCCCGGAGGCGAAAAGGCCGGCGGTCGCACCGCCGGAGCTAAGACAGACCGGTCCCACCCACCGACGGTGCCGCGCTTCGACTACCCCTGCCCGGACTGCCGGACCGCGAACAGCCTCCACGACGCGGAGTGCCGGTTCGAGGGGGTCGAGTGGGCCCGCATCGAGGACGCGTACTTCGACGTGGTGGCGTCGCTCGCGACCGGGGTGCGCCCGGAGGACGACCTCCTCGCCCGGTGGGAGGCGGAACTCGGCGACGGCCGCGACGACGGCGTCGACCCGGACGCCACGGCCGCCGTCGCGCCGCCGGACCGCGACGACGGCGTCGACCCGGTCGCCCTCCGCCGGGCGGCGCTCGCCCGCCTGAAACGCGAGGGGCGGGTCAGCGAGGAGAACGGGAGCCTCCGCCTGCTTCCCGCCGAGGAGTTCCGCGAGGAGGTCGCGGAGCCGACACACGAGCCGATGCGCACGCTCTACCGCCACGGCTCGGTCCCCGGCTGTCACGACAACGCCGTCTTCGCCATGATCGCGTGGTACGAGATGGTCGGCCTCTCGTGGCCGGAGACCCGCGAGCGGGTGGTCGAGTGGCTGGTCGAGAGCGGCGCGTGGGACCGGGGCGGGTTCGAGGAGGCCACGCCCGCCGAGCTCGTCGACAAGAAGCGCCACGTCTACGAGTCGGGCTACGGCTGGAAGGAGAAGGCGGGGGCGGCAAAGCGGGTCATCGACCGCTGGCGGTCGTAGTCAGGCGCCGACCCGCTCCCACGCCGTCCGCACGGCGACCCCGAGGCCCGTCGCGAGGACGAGGGCGACCGCGAGGGCGGTGACGACCGTGACGGGTCCGCCGGTTCCGATGGGAAGCGCCACCGCGACCAGCAGCCCCCCGCTCGCGGCCGCCCCGCCGAACGCCGTCCTCGGCCGGTGGGTGGCGCCGATGGCCGCCCACGCGACCGGGACGGCGAGGAGCGCGATCAGGAAGCCGGCGACGCTGCCCACGCCCGCATCCGCCACGGCGACGGCCGCGAGGACCGCCAGCCCCCCGCCGGCGGCGGCCGCCGGCTCGCGGGTCCGCTCCCGCCGCCAGCCGGCGGCTCCGACGACCGCCACGGCGCCGCCGAGCAGCGCCAGCGCGACGGCGGCGAACAGGTCACCGGGGAAGAGCCCGCCGCCGGCGTACGTCTCCAGCCGGTAGTACGCGCCGCCCTTCTCGACCACGTAGATGCCCCGTCCGTAGTCGGCGTTGTCGCTGTAGAAGAACTCCGGCGGTCGGTTCGCGTCGCCGTGCACCGTCGCGCGTCCGTCGGGAGCGGCGAGCGCGGCGTCGAACGCCCGCTTTCCGTCCGCAGAGAGGTTCTCGTAGTGGCGCACCTCGACCTCGGGCGGGACCTCGCTCCGGTCGATCCGCTCGACGGAGTGGTCGTACTCGTCCTGTCCGGCGTGCGGGAACAGGTACAGCGGGGTGGCCACCAGCAGCGCGGCGACGAGGAGGGCGGCGACGGCGGGGAGACGGCGGTCCATGCGTGCCCCCCGAGGCTAGCCGGGCAAGTGCTTTCGGTCCGCGGGACGTCGAGGCCGGTCAGTCGCTCTGGATGCGCGGCGCGAGCATGAACGTCACGTTGCCGAGGCCCTCGGCGAAGTCGTAGTGGAGCTTGACGGGGAATTCCTCGCCGAGCTCGACGGTCACCTCGGCGTCGCCCGGGATGGCCTTGTTCATGTCCTTGAGGTAGTCGAGCGAGAACAGCGAGTCGGCCGGCCCGGGCGTGAGGTCGATGACGTCCTCCTCGCCGAGTTCGAGGTTGACGTCGTCGGTGTCGCCCTCCGCCTCGATGAAGAAGGAGCCGGCGTCGGGATCGACGCGCAGCCGGATGTGGTCCGAGACCATGTCCGCGGCGGTGATGCCCCGGTTCAGCTGTGCCCCCTCGACGACGATGGTCGCCGAGAGGTCGAGGTCCGGGATGTCGGGCTCCTGGCGGATGGAGTCGGGGTCGATGAGCGCCAGGGTGTAGGACAGGCCGTCGATGCTGATGTGGAGCTTCCGGGTCTCCTCGTCCAGTTCGAGGTGGACCAGGTCGCCGGAGTTGGCCATCCCCGCGATGTCCTCTAACCTGTTGAGGTTGACGCCGATGACGCCCTCGTCGGCCTCGTAGGACTTGAAGGCGGCGGCGTCCAGCGAGAGGTCGACCATCCCGACGTTCGCCGGATCGACGGCCCGGATGCCGATTCCGTCCTCGTTCAGCCGGATCTTGCACTCGTCGACCAGGACGCCCACGGAATCGAGGGCGTCCCGGAGCGTCGCCGCGTCCACGATGGCCTCGAACATGTGGCCGCGCCTACGGTCGGGCGTATAAAAATACACCCGGTTCCGGGGGCGACGACCGCTCAACCGACCGGCGCGCGGTCCGACGTGCCTTTCCGCCCCGGCCTCCTTCTGTCCGGTATGCACGCGGATTCGTCGGCGCGCCCCGACCCGATCGCGCCGGATACCGGGGTGGGACGCCCGTGACCCGGCGCGACGAGTACTACAACCGCGCCAAACAGGAGGGCTACCGCTCCCGCGCGGCCTACAAGCTCCGCCAGCTCGACGACCGGGCGGACCTCCTCCCGCGGGGCGGAACCGTGGTCGATCTGGGCGCGGCCCCCGGCGGCTGGCTCCAGGTGGCGGCCGAACGGGTCGGCGACGGCGGGCGCGTGATCGGCGTCGACCGCCAGCGCATCCGCCCCCTGGAGGACCACGACGTCGAGACGGTCCGCGGTGACATGACCGACGAGGGGACCCGCGACCGCCTCCGCGAGGCCGTCGGCGAGGGCGGCGCCGACGCCGTCCTCTCGGACATGGCGCCGAACATGACCGGCGAGTACGAGGTCGACCACGCCCGGTCGGTCCACCTGGCCCGCCAGGCCCTGGAAACGGCGCTCGTCGTCCTCGCGCCCGGCGGCGACCTCGCGGTCAAGGTCTTCGACGGCCGGGACCGCGCCGACCTCGAGGCCGACATCGACGCCGAGTTCGACCACGTCCGCACATACCGTCCGGACGCCTCGCGGGACTCGTCCTCGGAGCTGTACCTCGTCGCGAAGGGTCGGATGACCGCGCCGGTCGAGCCGGGCGACGAGTTCGCCGTCGAGATCGTGGATACCGGGAGCGAGGGCGACGGCGTGGCGAAGGTCGACGGCTACACGCTCTTCGTCACCGACGCCGAGGAGGGCGAGACCGTCCCGGTCCGGGTGACGGAGGTCAAGCCGCGGTTCGGGTTCGCGGAGCGGCGGTAGCCGCCGGTCCCCGCCCGCGGACCGCTCACCCCGTCGGCGCGGCCCGGGCCGTCCCCCGTCCCCGGAGGATGGCGACGACGGCGTAGACGAACGGCGTGTCCACCAGCGCGACGAGCAGCTTCAGCAGGTACTGCCCGACGAGGAGCTGTATCAGGACCCCCTCCGGTACCGCCGACCCGATGCCCAGCAGGGTCGGCGCACCATAGAACGCGACGGTCACGAAGATGACGGTGTCGATGGCCTGGCTGGTGCCCGTCGAGACGACGTTGCGCAGCCACAGGAGCGAGCTGTCGGTCAGCTCGCGGATCCGGTGGAAGACCACCACGTCCCAGTTCTGGCTGACGACGTACGCCAGCAGGCTCCCGGCGACGATGTTGGTCCCCGCGCCGAGGACCGTCCGGAACTGCCCCGCGGTCTCGGGGTTCGCCGCGGGCGCGAGGATGGTCGACCAGACCAGCGCGAGGACGACGAAGTTCATCAGGAAGGCGACGTTCACCAGCACCTGGGCCGCCCGCTTGCCGTACAGTTCGGCGTAGCAGTCCGAGGCGAAGAAGGTGAGCGCGTAGGCCAGCGCCGCGCCCGGCAGGAGCACCGTGTTCCCGACCACGGGTGCCCCGGACGACCCCGGCACCGGCAGGGCGAGCACCTTCGCGGCGGTGAGCTGGGCGGTGACCAGGGCGGTGACGAACAGCGCGGCCAGGAACATCCGGCCGGCGTCCTCGCCCTCGGCGACCACGCCGCTCATGGCCCGTCCTCCAGTCGCCCGTGCCGGGCGTCGACGTCGTCGAGCACGTCGAGGGTCTTCCGGATGGAGGCCCGGACCGCCTCGCTCCGGTTGACGAACTTCCCTTCCTCGCCGACGTGGTCGTCGAGGTCCGCGAGCAGTTCCTCGGGCACCTCGACGCTTATCTTGGCCATACTCGGGGCGTACCGACGGCTCATCCTTTATAACATCGGTTCCGACACCCGGCGCCGGCGTCACCTGGGGTGTTCGACGCCGACCACCTCGAACCGCGCGCCTCCGTCCGGACTCCCGGTTACGGCGACGTCCCAGCCGTGGGCCTCGGCGATCCCTTCGACGATGGAGAGCCCGAACCCGGTTCCGTCCTCGTCGGTCGAGTACCCGCTCTCGAAGATCCGGTCGCGTTCGTCTTCCGGGATCCCCGGACCGTCGTCTGCCACGTAGAACCCAGAGCCGTCCTCGCGGTCGCCGACCCTGACGGTCACCCCGTCGCCGCCGTGTTCGACGGCGTTGGCCAGGAGGTTCTCCAGAAGCCGTTGGAGCCGGGACCGGTCGGCGAGGACTCGCGACTCCGTCTCGGCGACGAGCGTCGCCCCGTTCGTCTCGACGTTCCGCCAGCAGCGCTCGGCGAACTCCGCGAGGTCGACGGCTTCCGTCTCCTCGACCGCCTCGCCCTCCCTCGCGAGCGCCAGCAGGTCGTCGATCAGCGCCTCCATCCGGTCGTGCGCCCGGGCGACGGCGTCGAGCCGGTCGCTGTCACACTCCTCGCGCGCCAGCTCCAGGTGGCCGCCGGCGACGTTCAGCGGGTTCCGGAGGTCGTGGCTGACGACGCTGGCGAACTCGTCGAGGCGCTCGAGTTCCCGCCGCGCCTCCATCAGCTCCGTCGTGTCGATGTGGGCGCCGACCATCCGCTCGGGCTCGCCCGACTCGTCGTAGACGACGGTGCCACGCGACCGGAGGTGGCCGTAGGTGCCGTCCGCCCGGCGGAACCGGTAGATCTCGTCGTACGTCGTCTCCGGCTCCGCCACCGCCCGCTCCAGGGCGTCGAGCACGCGGTCGCGGTCGTCGGGGTGAACCCGCTCCCGCCACCAGTCCGTGTCGCCCTCGTCGGCGTCGGGGTCGTATCCGAACTGGGTGAGGTAGTCGTCGCTCCGCCACGTCCGGTCGGTCTCCGGGTCCCACTCCCAGAACGCGTCCGTCGAGGTCCGGACCACCAGTTCGTACCGCTCCCTGAGCTCTCGCCGGTCGCTCACGTCCCGACCGATGCTCACGAGCCGGGGCTCGCCCTCGGGGTTCTCGACCCGGTTGCCGGTGAACTCGTAGGGGATGGTCGAGCCGTCCTTCATGGCGAGCGGGACCTCCACCCGCGCGCTTCCGGTCTCGAAGGCCCGTTCGATGGCCGCCACCGTCCGCTCGCGCTCCGACGCCGGCACGAAGTCGACGCCGCTCATCCCCTCAACCTCCTCGTCGGCGTATCCGGTCACCTCGGTGAACCGGCCGTTCCACCGCCGCATGTCGGCGGCCTCGTCGAGGACGAAAAACAGGTCCTCGATCCCGTCGAGGAGGCGGTCGGTGTACTCGCGGTAGCGCTCCAGCCGCCGCTCGTGTTCGCGCCGCTCGGTGACCTCGCTGGTCGAGACCACGAGCGACGTGACCGCCCCCGCGTCGTCGGTGACGGGGCGGATCGTCCCCTCGACGGCGTAGGCGTCGTCGGTTCCCGCCCCGTGTTCGACCTGGTAGTCGACGTACTCCCCGGCCGCGGCGCGCTCGATCCACTCCTCGAGCTCGTCGGTGTCCTCGTCCTGCCACCACGGCGTCTCCGGGAACGGCTCCCCGCGGACGTCCTCGTGGTCGGCGTCGACGTACTCCATCGCGGTCGGGTTGACCCGCAGCAGGGTCCCGTCGGGAGCCAACAGCCCGACGAGCATCTTCGGGTCCTCGAAGACGGCGTCGAACCGGCGCTCCTTCCGCCGGAGCTCCGACCGCATCTCCCGCGCGTGGACGGCGTGGGCGACGTCGTCGCCAAGTTCCGCCAGCAGGTCGCGCTCGGCGGCGTCGAAGGCGTCGGGCCGGTCGGCGAACACGGCGAGCAGGCCGTACAGGTCGTCCCCGTACTCGAGGGGCACGACCGCGAGCGACTCATGCCCGTGTTCCGCCGCGCGGTCGCGCCACGGTTCGCAGTCGGCGTCCGACCGGAGGTCCTGCGAGACGGCGACCTCCCGCTCGTGGTACGCCCGTCCGCCCGGGGTCCGGTGGCCCGCGTCGCCGTCCCCGACGGTCAGCTCCAGGTCGCCGACGACCGCCTCGGCGTCCCCCGCCCAGGTCCGGGGCTCGACCCGTTCCGTCCCGTCGTCGATGCCGGCGAGCACCGCCAGGCGGTAGGGCTCGGCGTCCGCCAATATCCCACAGACCTCCTCCTCGACCGCCTCCCGCGACGGCGCGCGGACCAGGGCGCGGTTGACGCTGCCGACGATGTCCCGGACCCGCTCCAGCCGCTCGGCCCGCCGCTCGCTCCGGTACCGCTCGACCGCGTTCCGGATGCGGTTCGCGAGGAGGTCGTACTGCTCGGTCCCGCCGCCGTTCCAATTTTCAGTAGCTTTCAGTAGTATACCGTAAGAAACGGGTACACTGTTGGACGGCTGGGCCACGTCCATCGCTACCATC
>JBDGSZ010000034.1:0-32842 GCA_042217265.1 Haloferacaceae archaeon | reverse complement strand
CTACGACCACCTCGTCCAGCTCGTCGACCTCACGGAGACCTACCGCGACCTCGCGCGGGGCGCGCGGGAGATCTACCTCAACACCCTCTCGCAGTCGACGAACGAGGTGATGAAGCGGCTGACCGTCGTCGCCACCGTCATCCTCCCGCTGACCTTCGTCGTCGGGGTGTTCGGGATGAACTTCGGCGGCACCCCCTGGAACATGCCGGAGCTCGGCTGGCGGTTCGCGTACCCGGCGGTCATGCTCGGCATGGGCGCCTCCGCGCTCGTGCTCCTCACCTACTTCCGGCGCGAAGGGTGGCTCTGAGCGGCCGCCCGGGCGACACCGCGTCCCGCGGCCCGGGCGGTGACGCCGGCGTGTCGACAGGCCCCGGGAGCGGGCCCGACGGGCGGAGGCGACCGCCGCAGTCACGCCCCGGACCGGATCGGGGCGCTGACCAGCCCGTCCGGCTCGACCGTTCGCGCCCGGACGAGCGTCAGGTGCCACCCGCCGTCGACGGGCGTCGCCCGGAGGGCGGTCGGGGACCAGTCCGGCCGGTGGCGGTGGAGTTCGACCACGATGGGCAACACGGGGAGGCGGTCGTTCCGCGGGGACAGCGCGTACCCCGACAGCCGGAGGAGGACCGAACGCGTTCCGTCGTCAAGGTCCAGCGACCACGGCGAGCGCGTGTGGCCCTCGAGCAGCCCGCGGGCCTCGAGCGCCGAGAGCGTCGCCGCGAGCGGTCGGTCGTCCGGTTCGATCGGCGGCAGCCTGTCGGCGGTCCCCGCGAGGACCTCCGTCTGCTCGGCCGGCGACAGCCGGCCGTCGAGCTCCGTCGCCATGCTCTCGAGCAGACACAGACAGAGGTCGTCCGGGGTCGCGGTCGACTCCGCGTGTCCGAGGTAGGCGTCCATGACGGCCGTCTCGACGGCGTCGTACCCCGCGTCCGACAGCGTCTCGAACGCGGCGCCCGCGACCCGGTGAGCGAACTCGACGAGCCGTCGGCGGCTCCCGCCCGAGGGCGTCCCGTCCGTCCCCGGGCCACGGGGCGTCCGGCCGGACGGGTCCGGCAACCCCCGTGACCGCTCCGCGCCCGTCGAGGGGGGCGGGTCCTGAACCACGATCAGGTCGTATCGCGGGAGCTGGGGGTCGTACCGGCGGAGCGCGGTCCGGTACTGCTCGGTCGCGCGGACGGCGCTCCGAGCGGTCGCCCGATCGTCGAACCGCTTGCGGGCCACGGGAACCGGCCGGTCGCCCGTCCGGCCGCAGGCGACGTAGTACGGGCCGTCGTCGCTGGCCAGGCTCTCGACGTGGTCCCTGATGTCCGCGAGGGTCACGCCGACCATCGGCGGTCACCCCCGATCGCGGGTCGACGGCCGACCCCGGGCGGCACGGCGCGCCCGCGCACCGCGCCTCGGTCCGCTCCCCCCCGTGGCTCCCCGGGTGGCGTCATCGCCGCACCTCCACCGGTCGCTCCGCGGAGATGAACGGATCGTCCGCCGCGTCCGCGAACGCCAGCCCGCCGCGCTCGCCCCGACACACCCGCCACGCCGGGACCTCCGGGATCCCGTAGTCCGCCGGCGTCCGGAACCGCTCCGCGATCGCCCACTCGCGGGCGCGCACTCAGCCTCCCCTCCCGACGACCCGCGCCCGCCGACGGTCGGACGGTCGGCGTTCCACGACACGGTCCGGGTTGCCCCGGTCACCCGCCCGTGGGGCGTCGATCCGCCTCGGACGCCGACCCGAGGGGGCCCGCGCGGCGCGTCCCGTCTCCACGTACACGGGTTTAGGCTAACCTAAAGGATTAAAACGCTTTCGGGTTTTAGGTCGGCCTAATGCGGTTGACTAGGGGCGATCCGTCGCGGCGCGAGGGCCGGAATCGGCCGAAGGTTTACTCCCGTGCCGGTCGACGGGCGGCCGTGACGCGGGTCGCCGTCGTGGGCGGCGGAATCGTCGGGTTCGCCAGCGCGTACTACCTCGCCGAGCGCGGGGCCGAGGTGACCGTCCTCGAACAGGGGCGCATCGGCCACGGGAGCACGCCGCGGGCCGGCGGGGGCATCAGGGAGCAGTTCTCGACGCCGGTGAGCGTCGCGCTCTCGCGCCGATCGGTCGAGGTCTGGGAGTCGTTCGAGGAGCGGTTCGGCGTCGACATCGACTACCGCCGCCACGGCTACCTCTACCTCGCGCGCGAGCGGGCGACGGCCGAGCGGTTGCGCGAGGCCGTGGCGTTCCACGACGACCAGGGGGTGCCGAGCCGGTACGTCGCCCCGGAGGAGACCGTCGAGTACTGCGCCGGGATCCGCACCGAGCAGTACGCCGGCGGGACCTACTGCCCGACCGACGGCTACGCAGACCCCGAGCGGGCGCTCCAGGGCTTTGCCCTCGCCGCCGCCCGCGAGGGGGTCGAGGTGCGCCTCGGCCGGCGCGTGACCGACGTGCTGACCGAGGGCGGGGCGGAAAGCGGCCGCGTGACCGGCGTGGCGACGGACGGCGACCGGGTCGAGGCCGACTACGTGGTGAACGCCGCGGGCGCGTGGGCCCCGGCGGTCGCCGGGATGGCGGGGGTCGAGCTCGACGTCCGCCCGTCGCGCCGGCAGCTTGCCGTCGTGGCGCCGGCGACGCCCCTCGACCCGTCGGGCCCGTTCGTGACCGACCTCGACACGGGGACGTACTTCCGGCCGGAGGACGAGCGCCTGAGCTACGTCGGCGGGCACGTCGGCGAGGACCGGGCGGTCGATCCCGACGGCTTCGACCGCCGACACGACCCGACGTGGGCGAGCGAGGCGGTCGAGCGCGCCTACGACTGCGCGACCCACTTCGGCCCCGGGTCGGAGGTGGTCGACGGGTGGGCCGGGCTGTACGCGCTCACGCCGGACCACCACCCCGTCATCGAGGAGGTCCGGCCGGGCCTGGTCGTCGCCGCCGGCTTCTCCGGCCACGGGTTCATGCAGTCGCCCGCGACGGGCCAGTGCGTCGCGGAACTCGTGACCGAGGGCGCGGCGACGACGGTCGACGTCTCGGGGCTGACGAACGACCGGTTCGAGCGCGGCGAGGCGTTCGAGGAGACCTTCTACAGCGCGTAGCCACGCGGGCGCCGCCGGCCCGCGTCCGGGTCCGGGTCCGGGGCCGCCCCTTCCGGAACCGGTAGCCCTTATCACCCCGGGGGCACGTTACCGGACTACGAACCATGCACCCGGGAATCGAGGCGCGCCTGGACCGCATCGGGACGGACGGCCGCATCGTCAACATCCCGATGGACCACGGCATCACCATCGGGGCGACGGACGGCCTCCGGGACATCGAATCGACCATCGACGCGGTGACGCGGGCGGGGGCGGACTGCGTGCTCACACAGAAGGGGCTCGCTCGCCGCGTCCACGGCAACAAGAACGGCGCCGGCTACGTCGTCCACGTCAACGGGTCGACCACCATCGGCCCGGACTCGAACGACAAGCGGGTCACGGGCACCGCGGTCGAGGCCGTCCGCGCCGGCGCCGACGCCGTCTCCTTTCACATCAACGTCGGGAGCGACCACGAGCCCGGCCAGATCGAGGACCTCGCGGAACTCACGCGGGAGGCCCACGAGTTCGGCCTGCCGGTGCTGGCGATGACCTACGCCCGCGGCCCGGGCGTGGACGAACACGACGCCGACAGCCTCGCACACGCCGTCCGGGTGGGCGAGGAGCTCGGCGCGGACGTGGTGAAGACCGCCTTCTCCCGCGACGACCGGTTCGGCGAGGTGACCGCGGCGACGAGCAACCCGGTCATCGTCGCCGGCGGGTCGCCCCGCGACGACCGGACGATGCTCCAGCAGGTCCGCGACGCCGTGGACATGGGCGCCGCCGGCGTCTCGATGGGCCGGTCGGTGTTCCAGCACGACGACCCCGAGGCCATCACGCGGGCCGTGACGGGCATCGTCCACGACGACCTCGACGTCGATTCGGCCGCCGAGCGGGCCGAACTCCCGCTCTGAGCGGCGGTCAGGCGTCCGACGCGCCCCCGTTCCCGGTGCCGGGCTCGACCCGCCGTCCCGTCTCCATGTACGTCCGCGAGAGCTCGACGTAGCGGTCGCCGGCCTCGGTCCACGGCGAATCCGGCACCTCCTTCACCACCTCGGCAGGCGTCCCAGCGACGAGCGTCTCGGGCGGCACTTCGGTCCCCTCGGTGACGACGGCGCCGGCGGCGACCAGCGCCCGGTCGCCGATCGTGGAGTCGTCGAGGACGACGCTCCCCATCCCGACCATCGCGCGCTCGCCCACGACCGCCTCGTGGACGATGGCGGTGTGTCCGACCGTCGCGTAGGAGCCGATCTCGACGCCCTCGTGACAGACCGCCCCGTCCTGAACGTTCGCGCCCTCCGCGACGCGGATGTGCCCGTGGTCGCCGCGCAGGGTGACGTTCGGCCAGACGCTCGCCTCCGGGCCGACCTCGACGTCGCCGATGACCACCGCGTCCGGGTCCACGTACGCCGACTCGTGGACCGTCGGTTCCACGCCGTCGACGGCTCTGAGTACCATACCCGCGCGTCGGGGGCGGGGGTATAAATCGTGGCGACACGGGGCTGGGGTCGGGCGTCGTCACGGCCGCGCCGCGTCGAACGGACGGATCCGTCCACCGATGGACGGCGTCGTCCGCCAGCGTAAACTATATTCCAGTTCTGTCGGATGGGAACCCATGTCGTACGTCATCGGCGTCGACACCGGCGGCACGTTCACCGACACGGTGATCGTGGACGACGAGGGGGGGCGGGTGACGGGGAAGGCGTCGACGACGCCGGACTGCCCCTCGGAGGGCGTGGTCGACTCGCTCCGGGACGGGGCGACGGCGCTCGGCCGCGACCTCGGGGCGGTCCTCGACGCCACGGAGGTCCTCTTCCACGGCACGACGCTCACCACGAACACGGTGCTCGAACGGACGGGGAGCACGGTCGGCCTGCTCACGACCAAGGGCCACGGCGACGCGATCCACATCGGCCGGACGAAGCTCCGGACCGAGGGCCTGACCGCGCGGGAGATGCGCCACTACGCCGCCCAGTCAAAACCCGACCCGCTGGTGCCCAAGCGCCACGTCCGCGAGGTGACCGAGCGGAGCGACTACGCGGGCGAGACGGTGGTCGACCTCGACGAGTCCGAGGTCCGCGAGGCGATCCGCGACCTCGCGCCCGCGGTCGACTGCCTGGCGGTGAACCTGCTCTGGAGCTTCGAGAACCCCGACCACGAGCGACGGGTGGCGGAGATCGCGGCCGACGAGGCCCCGGACCTGCCGGTCTACCTCTCCCACCGCGTCGCCTCGAAGCTCGGCGAGTACGAGCGCGGCGCGACGACGGCGGTCAACGCCTACACCGCGCCCGCGCTGGAGTCGTATACGGCCGACCTGGTCGGGCGGCTCGACGACCTCGGCCTCGCCGCGCCGGTGTACGTGATGACCTCGACCGGCGGCGCGATGCACGTCGACGACGCCCACGAGGAGGCCGTCTCGACCATCATGTCCGGCCCGACCGGGGGGATCATCGGCGGCCGGACGCTCGGCGCCGAACTCGGGGAGCCGAACCTCATCTGTACAGACGTCGGGGGGACGAGCTTCGACGTCGGCCTCGTCATCGACGGGGAGTTACGGACCCGGCCCACGTCGAGCGTCCAGGGCTACAGCCTCTACCAGCTCTCGGTGGACGTGGAGTCCATCGGGAGCGGCGGCGGGTCGGTGGCCTACGTCGACGACGGCGGCGCGCTCCGGGTGGGTCCGGAGAGCGCCGGGGCCGACCCCGGTCCGGCCTGCTACGGGCGGGGCGGCGAGCGCCCGACGGTGACCGACGCCGACCTCCTGCTTGGTTACATCGACCCCGACTACTTCCTCGGCGGGCGGCGCGACCTGGACGTCGAGGCGGCGCGGACCGCGATGCGCGAGCACGTCGCCGACCCGCTCGGCGTCGACGTCGAGACGGCCGCGGCGAGCGTGTTCGAGATCGTCAACGGCGCGATGGCCGACCTCCTCCGGCAGGTGACCGTCGAGCGCGGCCACGACCCGCGGCACTTCTCCATCCTGGCGTACGGCGGCGCCGGCCCGCTCCACGCCCCGTTCTACGCCGAGGACCTGGGCGCCAGGGCGGTGGTCGTCCCCCTGGGCGACACCGCGAGCGTCTTCTCGGCGTTCGGCATCGCGACGGCGGACGTGACGTGGGTCGAGGAGGCGTCGAACCCGGCGCTTGCCCCCTTCGACCCCGACGACGTGACCGCGACGTTCGCGGACCTGGAAGACGCGGTGCGCGAGGACTTCCGCGAGCGCGGGTTCGGCGAGGGCGAGGTGACGTTCTCCCGCGAGGTCGAACTGCGGTACAAGGGCCAGGTCCACCAGCTCGCGGTCCCCGTGCCGAACGGCGACCTGACCGACGACGACCTCGCGGCCGTCGTCGACCGCTGGGAGGAGACCTACGAGTCGCGGTACGGCGAGGGATCGACCTACGCCGAGGCGCAGGTGGAACTCGTCAACCAGCGGGTGATCGCGAGCGGGGCGACCCCGGACCCGGCGCTCGGCGGCGAGACCGGCGGCGGCGACGCGCTCGACGACCGCCGGGAGGTCTACTGGCCCGACGCGGGGTTCGTCCCGACGGACCGCTACGACGGCGAGGCGCTCGCCCCGGGGGACGTCCTCGACGGCCCCGCGGTGATACGACTCCCGGACACGACGGTCGCGGTCCGGCCCGGACAGGCGGCGACCGTGGACGACTACCGAAACCTGGTGATCGACTGATGTCGACGATACCCGGCGCCGACAGGTACGACGCGATAGTGGAACTGGACGAGGAGGCGGTCGACGACGACCTCGACTTCCACGAGGTGCCCGACGGCTTCGAGGTCGACAGGGTGACCTTCGAGGTGCTTCGCCACCGCCTCGGGCAGATCAACGACGAACAGGGGACGACGCTGAAGCGGGTGAGCGGGTCGCCAATCGTCACCGACGCCTACGACTTCAACGTCACCATCGGCGACGAGCGTGGCGAGACGGTCAGCTTCGGGCCGTACGTCCTCTTTCACGCGAGCGTCACGGATCTCATCATCAAGTGGGTGCTGGAGAACCGGTCGTCGAACCCCGGCATCGAACCGGGCGACATGTTCATCTGTAACGACCCGTGGACCGGCGCGGTCCACCAGAACGACACGGTCGTCGTCGCGCCCGTCTTCCACGAGGACGAGCTCTTCGCGTGGGTCTCCTCGACGCTCCACCAGGTGGACGTGGGCGGCAACGAGATCGGCTCCTTCGCCATCGAGGACGACGACGCCTTCGCCGAGGCCGACCCCGTGCCGCCGATGAAGGTCGTTGAGGGCGGCGACCTCCGGGCGGACGTCGAGGACCTGTTCATGCGCAAGTCCCGCGCCGCGCCGCTGCTCGGGATGGACCTGCGGGCACAGATCGCCGGCAACAACGTCGCCATCGACCGCATCCACGACCTCATCGACGAGTACGGCGCCCACACGGTCAAGGCAGTGATGGGCGAGACGATGGACTACGCGGAGGCGGGCCTGCGCTCCCGGTTGCGTGACCTTCCCGACGGCGTCTGGCGCCACGTGGGCTACCAGGACGTCGCCAAGGCCGGCGACCGGGGGATGTACGAGACCACCCTCGAACTGGAGAAGGTCGACGACCGCCTGATCTTCCGCGTGAGCGGCGACGAGCAGGCGGGGATGATCAACACGACGTTCGCGGGGATGCGCGGCGGCCTCACGACGCCCGTCCTGCCCCTGCTCTGTCACGACCTCCCGTGGGCGCTCGGGGGTATCTACCGGGCGCTGGAGTTCGAGGCCGAGGACGGCATCGTCGCCAACGCGACCTACCCCGCGGGGACGGGGATGGCCGCCATCGCCGGCACCTGGCACACGGTCAACCTCTCGACACAGTGCGTGTCGAACATGCTGGCCGCCAGCCCCGACCACGCGGACGACCTCGTGGCCGGGTCGTCGGGGTCGTGGGTGACGATGAACGCCCTCGGCGTCGACCAGCGCGGCGACTTCTTCGTCACGCAGTTCATGGACCCGATGGCCGGCGGGTGGGGCGCCCGCGCGCACAGCGACGGCATCAACACCGCGGGCATCTTCGCCGCGCCCGGCGGCGCCGCCCCCAACGTCGAGGCCAACGAGCTGGCCTTCCCGATGCTCTACCTCTACCGCAAGGAGGAGGCCGACTCGGGCGGCCCCGGCGAGTACCGCGGCGGCGTCACCGCGAGCATGTGCTGGGTGCCCCACGACACCGAGGCGCCCATCCAGCACGTCAACAGCGCCTTCGGCGCCGCGGTGCCGACCAGCCAGGGGGTCTGTGGCGGCTACCCCTCGAACGCGGTCCGGTACGAGATGCTCCGGGACTCCGACGCGCGGGACCTGCTGGACGACGGCGTCATCCCCGACGACCGGACGGACCTCGACGCCGACGTCGACGTCCTCTCGCCCAAGGCCCGAACGGAGCAGGGACCGGACGACGCCTACTTCAGCGTCTGGCAGGGCGGCGGCGGGTACGGCGACCCCCTGGACCGCGATCCGGAGCGCGTCGCCGCCGACGTGCGGCGGGGCTACGTCTCGCGCGAACAGGCCCGGGAGGTGTACGGCGTCGTCGTCGAGGACGGGACGGTGAACGGGACGGCGACCGCCGAGCGCCGGCGGACCATCCGCGAGGAGCGCCTGACCCACGACGCCTTCGACGGGTCGTCGCCGCCCGTCGAACCGGTGCCGGAGGACGCGGAGGAGGTCGCGCGGATCGACCCCCACCTGCGGGTCGTCGAGGCCGACGGCCGTCGGCTGGTCGCCTGCGGCGACGCCGTCGTCTGCGCGGCGTCCGAGAACTACAAGCGCCACGTCCCCTGTGCGCGCCGGCCGGTCGACGAGGCCGGGCCGCTGGTGAACGACCCCGCCGAGTACGTCGACGTCGACGTGGAGTTCCGGCAGTACTTCTGCCCGGAGACGGGGACGCTGCTGGAGAACGAACTCGTCCGGGCGGAGCGCGGCCCGGTCCACGACAAGGAGCTGCGGCTCTAGACGGCCCCCGGACGACGGGGCCGCGATCCGCTACTCGAACGTCCAGTCCGTCTCGACGCCCGGCGGGTCGGCCAAGGTCCGGTACACGACACAGTACTGCTCGGTGTATTTCCGGATGGCTTCCCGGGTTCCCTCGTCGAGTTCGCCGTCGCCCGCGTGGGCGACGGAGACGTCGAGTCGGACGTCCTCGAACCCGACCGGGGCGTCCTCGTCGACGCCCATCGTCCCCCGGAGGTCGAGGTCGCCGCTGACCTCGACGCCGATGTCGACGTCGACGCCGAAGTTCTCCGCGACGGCCTGTGCGGTCAGCTGCGAGCAGGCCGCGAGGGCGCCGAGGAGGAGGTCGCCCGAGCACGCGCCGGTCCCCGGCCCGCCGGCCCCCTCGTGGAGTTCGGCCTCGTACACGGCCCGGCCGATGTCGACGCTACAGGACCGGACGTCGTCCCGCTCCTCCCCCGTCGCCGTCAGCGTGATCCGCGCCGACTCCGGGTTCTTCTCGTACTCCCGTTTCAGCGGCTCCTGTTCGTCACGCAGGTCGGTCTCTGCCATGCCCGACGTTCGACGGCCTTCACAAAGGGGTTTGCGCAGGCCCGTGACCGTCAACGATTATTACCGCGGGTGGCGAGGGACGGGTAGGTGATTCGGTGAGCGGCGACCGACGGGCGTTCGGTGAGGGGGAACTCGGCGGCACCGAGTCCTCGCTGGAGGCCTGCACGATACGCCAGGGCGAGCGGGCGCCGGACCGGTACCGCGTGGTCGGGCCGGACGGCGAGTACGATCCGGACGCGGTCCCGGACCTCACGACCGACGAGTTGCGCGACCTCTACGGGTGGATGGTCGTCCAGCAGGTGGTCGACGAGCGGATGGTCAAGCTCCAGCGGCGGGGCGAGATGGGCACGTACGCCTCCGGGCGGGGCCAGGAGGCGAGCATCGTCGGCTGCGCGGCGCCCCTGTCGGGCGAGGACTGGCTCTTTCCCTACGGCCGCGAGGCGGCCGCCATGCTCCACCACGGGATGTCCATGCGGGACCTCCTGCTCTACTGGCGTGGCGTCGAGGACGCCAACCGGTTCCCGGACGCCAACGTCTTCCCCATCGCCATCGCCATCGGTACGCACGTCCCCATCGGCGTCGGCCACGCCTGGGGGATGTTGCGCGACGACGCCGACGCCGTGACGGCGATGATGATGGGCGACGGACACCCCTCGACCGGCGAGGTCCAGGCGGGGATGAACATGGCCGGCGTCCTCGGCGTCCCGGCGGTGTTCTACTGCCAGAACAACGGCTACTCCATCTCCCAGCCGTTCGCGAACCAGACCGCCGCCAACTCGGTGGCACAGAAGGCGCTCGCGTGGGGGCTCGACGGCGTGCGCGTCGACGGCAACGACGTGCTGGCGGTCTACGACGCCGTCCGGACGGCCCGCGAGCGCGCGCTCGACGGCACGCCCGTCCTCGTCGAGGGGGTCACGTACCGCCTCGACGCCCACACGACCAACGACGACCCCGGCCGGTACCGGCCGGCGGCCGAGGCCGAGCGCTGGGAGGCCCGCGAACCCCTCTCGCGGTTCGAGGCGTTCCTGAAGGCGGAGGGCCACTGGGCGGAGATCGACGCCGAGGCCCGCCGAGAGGCGGCCCACGAGCGGTTCGACGAGGCGAAGGCCGCGGCCGACGCCTACGAGACCGGCGGCGTCGAGGAACTGTTCGAGTACGTCTACGACGACCTGCCGCCGGACCTGCGGCGGCAGGCCGAGGAGTTCGCGGCGTTCCTGGCGGAGCGTCCGGACGCCTACGACCACATCGAGGAGCGGCCGAAGGGATGAGCGGCCCCGACGACGCCCCCGGTGTGGGGGGCACGGGAGGCGAGGAACGGGACGACGCGGCGACCGACGGGGACGGGACGAGCACCCGCCGGACGCTCGTGGAGGCGGTGAACGACGCGCTCCGCTGTGAGATGGCCGCGGACGACCGGGTGATGGTCTACGGCGAGGACGTGGCCGAGCAGGGTGGCGTGTTCCGCGCCACGGAGGGCCTACAGGATCGCTTCGGGGAGGAGCGGGTGCGCGACACGCCGCTCTCGGAGATCGCCATCGTCGGGACGGCCGTCGGCCTGGCGGTGTACGGCTACCGGCCGGTGGCGGAGATCCAGTTCTCCGGGTTCGTCCCGCCGGCGTTCAACCAACTGGTCCAGAACGCCTCGCGGATCCGGTGGCGGACGCGCGGCGAGCACTCGGCGCCGATGGTCGTCCGCGCGCCCTACGGCGGCGGGGTCCGGGCGCTCGAACACCACTCCGAGAGCCTCGAGGCGGCGTACGCCCACGTCCCCGGCCTCCAGGTGGTCGTCCCGGCGACCCCCCGCGACGCGAAGGGGCTCCTGGCCGCCGCCATCCGGGACCCCGATCCCGTCCTCTTCCTGGAGCCCAAGCGGTACTACCGCGGGGTTCGCGAGGCGGTGCCCGACGGCGCGTACGCCGAACCGCTCGGCGAGGCGCGGGTGCGGCGCGAGGGGCGTGACGTCACGCTGATCTCCTGGGGCGCGAGCCTCCACCCGACCCTGGCGGCGGCGGAGAACCTCGCGGACGAGGGGATCGACGCCGAGGTCGTCGACCTCCGCACCGTGTCGCCGTTCGACCGCGAGACGGTCGTCGAGTCGGTGAAGGGGACGGGGCGGGCCGCGGTGGTACACGAGGCCCCCCGGACCGGCGGGTTCGCGGCAGAACTCATCGCCACGCTGAACGAGGAGGCGCTCTACTACCTCGAGGCGCCCGTCGAGCGCGTGACGGGCTTCGACACGCCGATCCCGATGCTGGCCCGCGAGGACTTCTACCTGCCCAACCCGCCGCGGGTCGAGGAGACGGTAAAGCGGGTGCTAGAGGCCTAGTTCGCTCTCGACCAGTTCCGTCGCGCGCTCGATCTCGCCGACAGAGCCGAGGTGGCCGGCGCCGACGGTGGCCTTCATCGCCCTGGCGGCCCGGCCCCGGAGGACCGTCGGCCCGAGCCGTGTGACCGCGCCGTCGCCGACCGAGACGATCCAGCCCGGCACGTCGTTCCGGTAGGGTTCGAGGCGGGGATCGAACCCGTCGTCGCCCCCGAGGTCGTGTTCGACCAGGCGCGCGAGGTTCGTCGCGGCGACCCTGGCCTCCCGGACCGCGGTCGCGGCGCTCGCCGGCACGGCCTCGCCGTCGGCGTCGACGACCCGGGCGGCGTCGCCGAGCGCGAACGTCCGGTCGTCGAGGCGCAGGTCGCCCCGGACGACGGGCCGGTCGCCGCCGGTGGCGTCCGGGCCGCGGATGCCGCCGGTCCAGACGAACGTGTCGTAGGGCACCTCCTCGGCCGACAGGACCACCGCGTCCCCGGTGGCCTCGGTGACGGTCGCGCCCGTGCGGACCGTGACGTCCCGCTCCTCCAGCTCCTCGCGCACCGCGCGCCGGAAGTTCTCCGGGAACGAGGGGGCGACCGCGTCCGCCTGCTCGACGAGGTGGACGTCGGCGTCGAGGCCCTCCTCGCGGGCGAGCGCGGCGAGCTCGCCGGCGACCTGGACGCCGGAGAGGCCGGCGCCGCCGACCACGAGGCGACCGCCCTCGAGCGCCGACTCGCGGATGCGCTCGGCGTGTTCGATGCGCTTCAGCGGGAGCCCGTGTTCCTCGACGCCCGGCAGGCCGTAGAACGCCGTCTCCGCGCCGAGACACACCGCGGCGTAGTCGTACCCGAGCGTGCCGTCGTCGAGGCGGACCGTCCGCGCCTCGCGGTCGATCCCCTCGACGCGGGCGCGGCGGACGGCGGTCCGGTCGAGGACGTCGTCCAGGGGCACCGTCACCGCGTCGACGAGGTCCGGACGCCGGATCAGGCGGTGGAGTTCGTGCTGGACGAGGTGTGTCCCGCGCTCGTCGACGACGACCGGGTCGGCGGCCGTCGGCAGCAGGTCTTCGAGGCGTCGGGCCAGCGTCAGGCCGGCGTACCCGGCTCCGAGAACGGCGACACGCATACGCGTACGACGGGCTCCGGCGGCAAGAGGCCCCCGCTTTCGCGCGGGGTCAGAACAGCGCCTCGGCCTCGTCCACGATCCGGGCCGGCCCGCCGACCTCCCAGACCCTCGTCTCGACGCCGCAGTCCGCCACCGCCGCCTCGACGGCGTCGACGTGGTCGGCGGTCGTGTTGACGTAGACGCTCGCACCCGTGTCGACCGAGAAGTAGACCGGCAGGTCCCGCTCCTCGCGGAGCTCGCGCACGGCGTTGAACACCTCGATCGTCCGCGGCTGCCAGTAGACCCATCCTGACGGCCCGGTCATCGTCGTCGCCGCGAGCGAGAGGGAGTCGTGCTCGGCGAGCTCGAAGGCGCGGTCGAAGTCGCCCGAGCGCAGGGCGTCGCGGGCCTCGGCGATCTGCTCGTGGATGTGGGCCATCCGCGCCTGGAACATGTGGCTCTCGGCGGCTTCGCGGTGGGCGGCCTCCGTCTCCTTGTAGGAGGGCACGAGCGCCGCGACGATCCGGAGGTCGTCCTCGAGGGGGGTCCGGATCCGCTCGGACCGGCAGTCCTCGTCGTTCATCCCGGTCCGGAGGTGGGAGAACGCGCCCGTGACGGCACGGGCCGCCGAGGCGGACCCGCGCCGGGCGACGGCGGAGACGGCGGGGAGCGAGCGGTCGAGCCCCGCCGCCTCGACCATCGCCCGCGCGGCGGCGGCAAAGCCCGACGCCGAGGAGCCGAACCCGACGTTCGACCGGAAGGAGTTCTCCGACTCCAGCCGGACCCGGTGGTCGAACCCGGCGAGGTCGCGCACCCGGTCGGCGACCGCCCGGACCCGCTCGGCCCCCCGCCCCGTGACCCGCTCCCCGTCAAGGACGTAGACGTCCTCGTCGGCGTCCGGTTCGAACGCCGCGGTCGTCAGCGTGTGGCTCGGCGCGGTACAGACGCTGATGCTGTCGTGGTATGGGAGGCGGAGGTCCGCGTCCCGCATCCCGTGGTACTTCACCAGTCCCTGGATCGGGTGGGCCTTCGCGGTCGCCTTCATGCGTGGTCCGGGGACCGACGACCGGTTAAACGTCCCGGGTCGGGACGGCGGGACGGACGAGGGGGAAGGGTCCGGCCGCGGGGCCGGGGAGCCGTTCCGTCACGCGGGTGGGGTCGGGGAGCCGTCAGTCGGCGCCGCGCGGCGGCGAGTAGCCACACCGGTTACAGACCCAGACCGGCCCGTAGGACCGGGTCCGCGCGCCGCATTTCGTACATTCGCTTCGCACGGGAGTGTACTGGGGCCGGAAAAGTATAACATTATCGTTCAACAGGAATATCTCCGCACGGACGTCAACCCGAACCGGTTCGGGGCAACCGGGAGGCGGTCGGAGGCCGTACCCGGAGACATGACGGGGTTTCCATCGCCGTTCGGCGGGGACGACGAGAGCGTCGACCTCGGCATCGGGACGGACGAGGCGTCCGGGTTCGACGACGTCGACGAGTTCGTGCCCGAGCACCTCCCCGAGCCGGGCCCGTTCCTCGACGGCGGCGCGGTCCTGACCGGCGAGGACCACGTCGCCTTCCACCGGACGACTCGCGAGGTGTTCGAGGAGCGCGGGGTGTACGACATCACCTTCGGCTACAACCTCGCGCGCCTGAACCTCGACCGGCGCCACCCCGACGCGGGGTTCCGGTACGCGGAGAGCGGCGACGTCCTGCTGGCCGAGTTCACGCCCACCACGGAGTTCTGCCCGCAGAGCGGGACGCTCACCAAGGGTGCCCTCCGGGCGTGGAACGGGCTCTCCGACCGGCACGGGTACGACGCCGTCCGGGTCCGGGTCGCCCCGATGCACCACGAGAGCGACCGGATCAACGGACGGCTCGCCGACCTGGAGGCGACGCTCGACGGGGACGACGCAGCCGACGGGCGCGACGGTCGCCCCCCGACCGACGACGCGACCCGGGCGCCGTTCTAGTCCTCGTCGACCGCCGTCCCGACCGCGCGGCGCGGGCCGTGGTCGTTCCCGACGCCGGACGCGTCGGCGTACAGCGAGTGGACGAGCACCGCGAACCCGGCGGCGGTGAACAGGCTCTGGACGTTCTGGCTCAGCGCGAACCGGGTCCCGGTCTGGTGGAGCAGGCCGCCGAGCAGGGCGCCCAGGGTGACCAGGGCGAACCCGAGCGCGAGCGAGCGGAGCGCCCTGGCCCCGGTCCGGAGGTACGCTTTCGCCGCCAGGTGCGTGATGAGCGCCCCGAGCAGGAGCGTGACCGTCTTCGTGGCCGTGAGCAGGGCCGCAGTCCCGGACATCGGAGTCACCTCGCGCCCCCCTTCGACGTCCGCTCGCTTGAACGCCGTCGACCGTTCCCGGCCGCCGGGAACGGCCGGTTCTCCTCGTCTTCGTCGTCGTATCCCAGGCGCTCGTACTCGGTCGGGTCAGCACCGGGCCCGAGCCGCCGGAAGCGGAGTTCCCGGACGCCCTTCACCGTCCGGGCGGCGTCGACCCCGGGGACGACGAGGCGCGGCCGGCGCGTCGGCGGGAGGAGCGCCCCGTCCCGCTCGACCGCGAGCAGCCCGTCGAGCGCCTCCGCGACCGGCACACAGGCCGCGTGCCCCGACCGGCCCCGGGCGACGACGTGCGTGGCGTTCGGGTCGACCGCGGCCCGCTCGACGACCGCCGACAGCCGGACGCCGCGCCACCGACCGCCCCACCGGGTGCCGCTCGCACACAGGAACCGACACGCCAGGTCGCCGCCGGCCAGGCCGAGCAGCGCGAGGTCATCGAGGTCGTACGCCGTGCCGTCCCGACGCCGGACCCGGACACGGACCCGCGGCGCCGGCGTTCCGCGACCGCCCGGCGTCGTCGCCTCGGCGCCGGCGGGCGGCGCGGCGGTCACGGTCCCACCCCCACGTCGGCGCCGGCGTCCGGGTTCGCGTCGCCGTCCGGCGGCCGGGTCACCTCGAGGAGCCACGCGTCCGGACCGCGCCGTCGCACGGTCGGGTCGGGGAACGCCGCCGGTCCCGCACGCCCAGCCGCCTCGGCGAGGGGGCCGAGCAGGGGTCGCGGGTCGTGGTCGGTGACGACGGCGAAGTCCTCGCCGGGGTCGAGGGCGGCGAACTCAGCCCGTGCGGCCTCGTGGCGGGCGCGCGGCGGCATCCCCCGGAGGTCGAGGGCGTCGGGCGGCACCGCGGCCCCGGCGTCGACCTCGTCGAGCCGCTCGGCGACCGCGGTCGCCAGGTCCGCGAAGGCGGCCGGGTCGCCGTCGCGCAGGGCCGACGAGAACGGGAGCCGCGCGAGCAGGGGCAGGTCGAGGGCCTCGGCCACGTCCCCCTCGGGGAACAGGTCGTGGTCGTGGCCGCAGGCCTCGCAGACGAACCCGTCCATGTTGGCGACGGCGCCGAGGACCGGCACGCCGTTCTCCTCGAACAGCGACGCGCTCCGGGCGGTGTCGCCGAGCGCCGTCGGGTACGGCGTCGTCACGAGGACCGCGCCGTCGACGGCGACCGACTGGAGCGTCGTCAGCACCACGTCGCCGGTCCCCGGGGGCAGGTCGAGGACCAGAGTATCGCAGTCCCACGCCGCGTCGCCGAGGAGTTCGGTCACCGCCTCGTGAGCCATCGACCCGCGCCACGCGACCGGGGCGTCCTCGGCGACGAGGCCGACCGAGAGCGCGCCGATCCCGTCGGCGGTCACCGGTCGCGCCCGGCCGTCGTCGGTGGCCTCGACCGGCCCCGCGACGTCCAGCAGGTCGGGAACGTTCGGCCCGTAGACGTCGGCGTCGAACAGGCCGACGTCGCGCCCCGCGGCCGAGAGCGCCCGCGCGAGGCCGACGGCCACCGTCGTCTTCCCGACGCCGCCCTTCGCGCTCGCCACCGCGACCACGCGGTCGACGCCGTCGAGCGGGAGTCGATCCTCGGCGCCGCCCCCGGGTCCGTGACCGCCGTGGCCGTCGACCCGCTCGACGGTCGCCGCCTCGACCCCGGGGACCGAGAGGGCCGCGCGCCGGACCGCCTCGACCGTCTCCTCGGCGGCCGCGGGGTCGGCGCCGGCGAGGTCGGCGACGACCCCGACCTCGCCGTCCTCGACGGTCAGGTCCCGCACCGTCCCCGCGTCGAGGACGCTCGCGCCGAGGTCGGGGTCCTCGACGTCGGCGACGGCCGACCGGACGCGCACCGCGAGGTCCGTGTCCGCGTCGGCGTCGGCGTCGGCCCCGTCGTCGTCACCAGGCATCGTACCCCTCCCCCGTCTCCGGGTCGCCGGCGTCCATCAGGGTCCCGCCGTACGGCCTGAAATCGAGATTGTGAACCTCCGCGACGGTCTCCAGGCGGTCCTCGCGGGCCGCGACCGTCTCCGTGTCGAAGCCGTGGGACTCGACGGCGGCGACGAGGGCGTCGTCGTCGATCCGCCCCTCGGCGTACGCCGCCGCGACCGCGTCGCGGACGACGTCGGCGTTCCGCCGGAGCCGGAGCGCCTCCTCGTAGCGCTCGCGGACGGTCGCGTCGTCGGCGTCGGCCCGCGCGTCGACCGGGATGGAGCGCAGGCTGTCGAGCGCCCGCTCGTCGTACCCGTCGGCCACGCCGAGCAGCTCCTCGACCTGCTCCCGGGGTGACAGCGCCGCCCAGGCGTCGCGGGCCTCCGGCGCGACCACCCGGTCGACCACCGTCGCGTAGTCGGTGTCGCGCTCGGCGTCCTCGAACGCCTCCGCGACGAACGCGGCGACGTGCTCGTCGGGGACGGTGACGCCGGTCGCCCGCTCCGCGTCGCCCCCGGTCACCGGACCCCACCCCCGTTCGGGCCGCGATCGGCGTCCGTCTTGCGGCCGGGCGAGGGACCGGGACCGGGACCGGCGGGCGGACCCCCGACGTCGCGGTCCGCCGGCGCGTCGACGTCCACGTCGAGGTCCTCGGGATCGACGCCGCGGGCCGCCGCGAGCGCCCGCTTTGCGGTCCGGCGGACGTCGTCGCTCCGGTCGCGCAGGCCCTCGGCTTCCAGGGCCTCCTCGGCCCGTTCGGTGCCCAGCTCGCCGAGGCTCTCCGCGGCCTTCGACCGGACGAACGCGTCGGGATCACGCGCCAACAGGGCGGCCAGCAGGCGCTCGGCCCGCTCGGTCCGTCCCTCCACCCCGGGCAGGTGGTCCGCGGCGTACTCCCGGACCGCCGGGACGGGATCGGACTTGAGCCGCTCGATCAGCGCCGCCGCGTCGAGTTCGCCCGTCCTCGCCAGCGCGATCAGCGCGTTCCGGCGCACCTCGCCGCAGTCGTCGTCCAGCGCGCCGGCGAGCCGGTCGGCGGCGTCGGCCCCGACGGCCCGCGAGAGCGCGACGACGGCCTCCGCGCGGACCCACTCGTCGGGGTCGTCGAGCGCCGCCGCGACCGCGTCGGTCCCGCGCCCGGCGACGCCGAGCGCCTCGACGGCGAACTGTCGCACCTCCGCGTCGGGGTCGCCGCGGACCCGGGCGGCGAGTCGCTCGACGACCGCGTCGGGCAGGTTGCCCCGGGCGGCGCGATCCACGACCCCCAGCGCGGCGTCGCGGCGGACCCGCGGGCCGTCGTCGTCGAGTCGGTCGGAGAGCGTTGCCACGTCGGGGTCGTCGCCGGCCACGCGCCGGGCACGACCCCGTGCGCTCGCGTTCTCGAAGCTGTCGGTCATGTTTCACTCCTTGCGGATGCTGCGGTAGGTCACGAGCCAGGCGACGACCATCGCGGCGAGGACGGCCCCGAGCCCCTGCGAGAGGCCGGACGGGAGGCCGAGGGCGCCGGCGCCGCCGTCCGACCCGCCGGACGCGGCGGCCCCACTCGACCCGCCGGACGTGGCGGCCCCGCCCGACCCGCCGGAGGCCGCCGAGAGCCCGTCCTCGGCGAGCGTCGTGTACTGGAGCGTGATCGATTTCTGTCCGTTCACCTCGCCGGCGCTCCCGTTCCACACCGCGAACGCGAGGTACATCCGGTTCGCGTCGAACGAGGCGTCGTACCGTCCCGCGGTCGAGCGCCGGCGGACGAACGTCACCCGCCAGCCCTCGTCGGTCCGCCGGCCGTGGGCGCGGACGTTCTGCTCCGGGGCGACGCTGAGCGAGCCGTAGCCCTTGGCGTAGTAGTTCTGCCCGTACCGGCCGTACCGCGCCTTCGAGAGCGGGTTCCCGGCCGCCAGCCCCGGCTTGGTCTCGTTGTCCGGATGCGGGTAGGCGTACATGTCGCCCGTGGCCGCGCCCGTGCCGGTGTGGTTCGCGAACTGCCAGGAGGCGCGCCAGTACCAGATGTTCACCGGCGTCCCCGCCGCGCCCATCGTGATCGGGGGCTGGGACCCGCCATGGAGCATGATCGCCGCAGCGTCGCTGTACGACCGCGGCGACGCGATGGACGTGTCGTTGGTCGGGTCCGCCCACGACAGCCGGAAGCCGACGTGGGTGTCGTTCGTCACCGCCTTGACCGTCACCTCGTCGGTGCTCCCGCCGCCGTACGGCAGCGCCATCCGCTGTTCGTTGAGCGTGACCGTGCGGGAGGGGGCGTCCGACCACGCCGCCGCCCCCGGTCGCGCGGGCACCCGGTCGACGGCCGCGACCGGCTGGGTGCCGCCCGTCGCCAGCGCGCCCACCGCCGACTGGACCGAGAGCAGGGCGACGACGACGAGGACGCTCATCGCCGTCGCCCGCGTGGCCGCCGCCCGGTCGAGCGACGGGGGCGTCGGGAGGTCGACCGCGCTCACGGCATCTCACCCCCGGGAGCCGCGGCGACGGCGTCCGGCGTCGGCACGTCGGAGGGATGGGTCGCGGCGTCGCGCTCGACGAGGCGCTCCGCCAGGGTCGCCCCCGCGCGCAGGACCGCGGCGGCGGCCGGATCGACCGCCCTGTCCTCAAGGGCATCGCGCACGTCGCCGGCCAGCGGCGGGACGAACTCCCCGAGGTGCCCCTCGAGGACCGTCGCCTCGGCGTCCCGCATCGTCGCCGCCAGGTCGGGTTCGTCCGCGTCGAGGGCGACGGCCCGCTTCGCCGCGAGCACCTGCATCAGCTCCAGCTCGACCGCGGCGTGGTCGTGTCGCTCGTCGAAGCCCTCGTCCCGGTCGAGGTCGAACGCCTCCAGGAGGCCGGCGACCGCGGCGATGCGTCGCTGCTCGTGGTCGCTCCCGCCGGCGACCGTGTAGGCCGTCTCGTAGGGGACGACCGGGTAGGTCCCCTCGTCCGGGATCCCGAACAGGTCGGTGTGGGCGCCGCGCAGGGCGTCGCCGTCGACCCGATCGAGCGCGGCCAGCAGGTCCCCGGCCGCGGCCGCGACGTCGCCGCCGAGGCGGTCGGCGGCGGCGGACAGCCCCTCCGCGGTCTCGGGGGCCCGGAGTTCGGCGAGGGTCGCCTCGTCGGGGTAGAGGAAGGCGGCCGCGGCGACCCCGTAGGCCGCCGCCCGGGCGCCGTGGTAGGTCGGGTCGTCGCTGTCGGCGGCCTCCGGCGACTCTCCGTCGGTGCCGTCCGTCCCCTCGCGGGGGCCGCCGTCGGTCGGTTCGGTCGTGTCGGCGTGGCTGTCGCTCATGCTGTCACCTCACGGCTGGTTGGTCCATTGCTCGCCCTCGCGGACCTCGAACTCCTCCTCGATGGGGATGTCGACGACCTTCTTGCCCTTCCGGTCCCAGCCCTTGACGCGGTTCTCCTTGACCCGGTAGGTCTCGATGAGCCGGGTCGTCGCGCCGAACAGCTGGAGGATGCCGAGGACGTGGTGTGACGGGTCGCGCACGCGCTTCTGGACGATCTCGACCGTCTCGCGGTACGTGCTCCCCGGCCAGTCGTTGCGCTTGTGCTCCTCGTTCGGGGTGAACATCTGGGTGAGGAAGTCCGGCGGCACGTGGTAGGGGGGCATGTAGAACACCTGCGGCCGGGTGCCGAACTGCGGGTACAGCGGCAGCGCCACCTTTTCGTCGCTCTTGGCGAGGTAGTTGACCGGCGATCGGCCGTCGGCCGCGGACGTCTTCCCGTTGGGGTGCCCGGCGTTCGGCCCGCGGTTGATGTTGCCGTGGAGCCGGGTCTTCCCGATACACGAGGAGACACAGCGGGGCACGTTGCCCTCCTCGATGCGCGGGTAACACCCGACCGGCTTCTCGGAGATGCCCGTCTCGGGGTTGTACATCGGCTTGTGGTACGGGCAGGCCTTCACGCACTTCCGGTAACCGCGGCACCGCTCCTGGTCGAGGAGGACGATGCCGTCCTCGGACCGCTTGTAGATGGCCTTGCGCGGACAGGCCGCGAGACAGGCCGGGTTCTTACAGTGGTTACAGAGCCGCGGCAGGTAGAACTGCCAGACGTCGTGGTACGTGCCCTCGTCGACGTCGGACTCGACGATGTCGTCCTCGGGGTACGCGCCGGTGGCCATGTCGTCGCCCAGCGCGGGGTACTCCCAGGCCTCTTCCTGGGCGACGTACCCGCGGACCCGTTCGCCCTCCTCGGCGGCCTCGAATATCGTCTCGTCGGCGCCGAGGTCGTCGAGCAGGCGCATGTCCCAGCCCATCGGGTAGCCGCCGTACGGCTCCGTCTCGACGTTCATCCACCACATGTACTCCTCGCCCTTGCCGCTGGTCCAGGTGGACTTGCAGGCGAAGGTGCAGGTGTTGCAGTTGATACACCGGTTCGTGTTGATGATCATGCCCCAGTGCCAGTCCCGGGGCTCGTCGCGGTGCTCGTAGGGGTACGCGTGTTCGCGGCCGAGTTGCGGGTTGTAGGTTTTCGCCATCAGGACTCACCTCCCGTGCCGCCGGACTGGAGCGACCCGCCGATGTAGTCCTGGATGAGGTCGTCCTTCCGGGCGTCGCCGGGCCACCAGTCGGCCTCGGCGTACTTCTCGACGTCCACGAGGTTGTCGCGGTTGACGCCGGTCGGCGCCCACACCGTCTCCTCGTAGCCCTCGTGGAGGCCGGCCCCGTGCCACGCGATGGACTCGTCAACGACGTCCGAGACGTTGGGGTCGCCGAATACCCCCTTGTGGACGAGATCGTCGACCTCCTGGCCGGGGTCGAGCCAGATGTTGGTTGTCACGTTGAACCCCTTGATCCCGTCCTCGTCCTCCTCGTCGTCGGGGAAGTGCTGGACCCACCAGCCGTGCCAGGTGGTGACCTGCCCGAGGTCGCCGGCCTTGCCGGGGCGCTGGCGCTCGGAGGTCATCACCCGCACGACCGTGTCGCCTCGCTCCCCGCGGAGGCGGACATAGTCGCCGTTCTCGACCCCGAGTTTCTCGGCGTCGCTCGGGTGGATCTCGGCGAATGCCTCGCCCAGCGGCGGGGCCTCGTTGGTCTCGCCGCCGCCCTGCGGGAATGTGAAGTCGTCCACGAGACGTTCGGTGCCCGCGGGGTCGGCACTGGTTGAGCCGAAGTCCCGCGAGGACCAGATGAGGTTCCAGTCCGTCATCCCCCACGAGGTGTGGGTCCGGTACTTCGGGTGGGGGGTGTTGTGGAAGTAGGTGTAGCCCTCCTCGTACAGCGGGTTCGTCTCCTCGCCCGCCTCGGGCCACTTCTCGTTCCGGCCGTACGGTGTTCCCTCCGGGCTCTCGATGTGGTCAAGGTCGTCGCGGCCCAGCTGGATGAACCGGTCCTCCTCCTTGTGGAACTCCACCCGGCCGGTCTTGGTGTAGAACGGCCGGTCGTCGTGGACCTGCGAGTAGAAGGGGACCCGCGGATAGGTCTTGAGTTTCAGGCGCTTCGGTTCCTTTTCCAGTTCCTCGACGTCGATGTGCCGGGTCGTCAGCCCGTGGTCCAGCGTCTCCTGGATGTACTCGCGAACGTCCCCGTCGTCGTCGAGGAATTTCTCGAAGTACGCCCGGTAGGAGTCGACCTCCTTCATCTCCTCCGGCACCTTCTCGTCGAGTTTCTCGGCCAGCAGCGCGAGTATCTCGCCGTCCTGCTTGGTGTCGTAGATAGGGTCCATCACCCCGTGGTCCATGTGGACGAAGGGGTTCTCGGGACCGACGGTGATGTCGGGGTACTCGCACTCCAGCCAGGAGTGGACCGGGAGCACGATGTCCGCGTGCTTCGCGGAGTAGGTCATGTGCATGTCCGAGACGACGAGCAACTCGTTGTCCGTCTCGGGGTGCTTGACGAAGTTCTCGACGACGTGCTCCTGGTGTTTGGTCTGGTTCAGGAGGTTGCAGTTCATCGTCCACAGGATCGTCGGCTTCTTCATCGTGTAGGAGTCGGCACCCTTCGGCATCACCGGCTACTCGGCGTCGCCCTGTGGCACGAGTTCGAGGTCGCGGTCGTAGTCGCCGCGAATTTCGTGGGGATCGAGTTGCTCCCCGCCGAAGAAGGCGAGCGCGTAGCCGGGGTACATCCCGTCGGCGCTGTGGCCGTCGGGGTTGACGTAGTGGGGGTAGCCGTCGAGCAGTTCGATCTTGTACTGCCCGGAGTAGTTGTAGTAGCCGGCGCCGGCCTCGCCGATGTTGCCGAGCATCGACTGGACGAAGAAAATCGACCGCTGGAGTTCGCTGTTGCCGTGGAACCAGTGGTTGATCCCCTCGCCGGTGAACCACTGCCCCTTCTCGGCGCTGGCGAACTCCCGGGCCGTCTTCCTGATCGCCGCTGCCGGAACCGTGGTGATCTCCGCGACCTGCTCGGGCGAGTAGTGCTCCATCACGTTCTGCTTTTGCCGACTGAAGTCCGTCCGCACCTCGACGGTCGACCCGTCGGCAAGCGTCACCGTCGTGTCGGCCGACAGCGTCGGGGTGACGGGCATCTCCTCGCCGACCTCCTCGCGCGTGACCGCGTGTGGATCGCCGTTTCCGTCGAGGACGACGAACTGGCCGTATTCTCCTTCCTCGTCTTCGGGCGGCGCCGCGACGTCCGCGAAGACCTCGTGGGCACGGAGGTACTTGTCGTCGTCCTCGCGGACGAGCAGCGGCAGGCTCGTGAACTGCCGCATGAAATCGGCGTCGTACAGCTCCTCCGTAATGATGACGTGGGCGAACCCGAGCGGGATCGCCGGGTCGCTCCCCGGCCGGACCGGCAGCCACCGGTCGCACTTCTGGACGGTCGGGGAGTAATCGGGGTAGATGCCGACCAGCTTCCCGCCGCGCTCGCGGGTCTCCTGGAGCCAGTGGTTGTCCGCGAGCTTGTTGTGGATGAGGTTCTTGCCCTGGATGATGGTGTAGTCGGCCTTCCGCCAGTCGGGCGCGTCGGCGTCGCTGGTCTGGTAGCCCGTCGTGATGACGTGGCCCGGCGGCAGGTCGGCGTACCAGTCGTACTCGGTCCACTCGACGCCGCCGAAAATGGACGCCAGCCGTCGCCCCGCTCCGTGACGGGTGATCAGCCCGTCGGCCTTGATGGCGTTGAACACGTGGAAGTGCTCGGTCTCCTCCAGGTCGGCCATCTTCTCGGCGACGAGGTCGAGCGCCTCGTCCCAGGAGACGCGCTCGAACTCGTCCTCGCCCCGCCCCTCCGGGTTGGGGTCGTCTGGGCTCCAGCCCTTCCGGACCAGCGGGTACTTGATCCGCGAGGGCTCGAACGTGCGCCGGTGGAGCGTCAGCCCCTTCATGCACCCCCGCGGGTTCCAGTGCTGGCTCACGCCGGCGTCCTCGTACCCCGAGGGACCGACGCTCGGCGCCTCGTTGTGGTACACCTGCTCGGCGCGGATGGGCACGCCGTTCTTCATGTAGAAGTTCAGCGCGCACGACTGGGTGCAGTTGGGGTGACAGACCGTCCAGTCGACCTCGTCGTAGGCGTAGATGTCGCGGTACACCCGCTCCCAGTCGCGGTTGGGGTAGGCTTCAGCGGGTTGTCGACCTGCGTGACGGGGTCGACCGACTGTGTCGCTCCCCAGCCGCTGGCGACCAGCGCGCCGAGGGTCCCGCTTCCGGCGGCCTTCACGAAGTCGCGACGCGAGAGCGTCACGGCGAGTCCACCTCCGCATGGTCGAAGTGCATACGCGGGCGTCCGCGCTACGCCCTACAAAACGCGTCTCCGGTTGTCGGCTCGCAGGAACGGGGGCGTTCACGTTCGGGCCGGACGTATAAACGGCGGCCCGCGAGTGCGACCGTGGATTCTTGTCCGTCGGGTCCTTGTCGTTCGTGTGTTCCGGAACCGCTCGGAGACGCACGCGAAGCGCGGCGCGAGCGCGGGGGCGGCCGTCGGCGCCGCCCTCGGAAGCCCGCTGGGCCCCGTCGGCGCCGGCGTCGGCGCCGGGTTCGGCGGCGCGACCGGCTACATCGCCGGGACCGTCAGGGACCGGGTCGAGGCGCGCTGTCCCTGCGGGTCCGGCTGAGCCGACCGCCGTCGGGCGTCGCCGGTTCGGGCGGGCACGCGCGACGACCCGCGCCGAACGGACAGAGGAATGAGCGTCGAGAACCGAGAGGGAAGCATGTACACCGGTCGGACCGAGCAGCCCTGCTGTCTCTGCGGGAACCCGGAGACCGCGACGCGGATCGACGTGCCGCCGCGCGCGGTGTCCCTGATGGAGAACGCGGGGTCCATCGCGTGGCGGGACATCGTCGGCTCCGTCTCCATCCACTTCTGTGCGGACGACTGGGAGACGGTCCGGGACCTGGTGCTGGAGATGGGGCTGAACCCGCTCGGGCGGTGTAACGCCGCCCGCGCCTCGTTCAGCATCCGCGAGGACTACGAGGCGCTGCTCAACGCGACGCGGGACGAACCGGACCAGCGGGGGCTCGAGGAGCGGATGCTCGACGACGCCGAGCGGACCCTCGACGCGTACGCCGAGGACCCGATGGTCGAGGACCGCGACGCCGTCGAGGCGCGCGTGATCCGGATGGCGCTGGCGGACGGCGACGGGACGGACGGCCGCGCGGCCCCCGGCGATCGCGGGGCGGCCGGGACCGGGGACGACGACTGACCGGCGCCTACCGGCGGCGCGCGACGAGCCTGGCGACCTTCGTGCCCCCGAGCGCGAGCGCGATGACACCGGCGACGAACCCGCCGGTGGCGACCATGAGCGGGACCGGGGCGAGGACCGGGCCACCTAGGAAGGGGCCGCGCACGACGAAGAAGCCGGCGACGCCGGCGACCGCCGCCCCGACCGCCGCGACGAGCGACCAGAGGACGAGGCGCGGTCGCACGGCCGGTCACCAGCGCACGCGGAAGCCGTCCTCGCCCTCGGGGTCCTCGTACTCGACCGCGACCTCCTCGACGCGCGCGGCGGGACTCCCGTCGTGACACCACTCGACCATCCGCTCGACGGCGTCGGCGGGGCCCTCGAAGACCGCCTCCACGCGGCCGTCGTCGAGGTTGCGGACCCAGCCGTCGACGCCGGCGTCCCGGGCGGCGTCGCGGGTGCTGGCGCGGTAGTAGACCCCCTGGACCCGCCCGGAGACGTGGACATGGGCGCGGACGCGGTCGGCCGCGCCGTCGGAACCGCCGGTGCTCATGGGCGGCCGTTCTCGCGCCGCGGAAGTAAAGGGACCGCCCGGGACTAAGTGGCTGCCCCGGGACCGGGGGGTATGGACCTGTTCGGGACCGCCGGGATCCGGGGGAGCGCGACCGGGCGGGTGACGCCCGACCTGGCGCTCTCGGTCGGCCGCGCGGCGGGGGAGCGCGTCCGCGAGGCCGGCGGCGAGGAGTGTGTCGTCGGCCGCGACGGACGGGTGACGGGGGCGGCGCTCGCCGCCGCGGCGGCCGCCGGCCTCGCCGCCGCCGGCGTCGATGTCCGGCGGGTCGGGGTCGTCCCGACGCCCGCCCTGGCCCACGCCTCCCGCGGCCGCCACGGCGTGATGCTCACCGCGTCGCACAACCCGCCGGAGGACAACGGAATGAAGCTGTTCGCCGACGGCGTGGAGCTCGACCGCGACGCCGAGCGCGACGTCGCCCGCCGGGTCGAGGACGGCACGACCCCCGCGGCGTGGGACGAGTGGGGGGAGATCGGCGACGAGGCCGTCCTCGACGGCTACCTGTCCGACGTCGCGGCGTACGCCCGCAGCCACGGCGCGCCGCTCGACGGCCTGCGGGTCGCCGTCGATCCGGGCAACGGGACTGGCGCGCTCGCGACGCCGCAGGTGCTCCGGTCGCTCGGCGCGCGCGTGGTGACGCTGAACGCGCAGGTCGACGGCCACTTCCCGGGCCGGGAGAGCAAGCCGACCGCCGAATCGCTCGCCGACTTCCGGGCGTTCGTCGCCGACGACGACGCCGCGCTCGGGGTGGCCCACGACGGCGACGCCGACCGGATCGTCGTCCTCGACGCCGACGGCGAGGTGGTCCACGAGGACACCGTCCTCGCGATCCTGGCGGCGCACTACGTCCGCGCGAGCGACGCCACGGACCCCGTGGTCGTGACGACGCCGAACGCCTCGGCGCGGATCGACGAGCGGGTGACGGCGGCCGGTGGACGGGTCGAGCGGGTCCGCCTGGGCGCGCTCCACGAGGGGATCGCCGCGGCCCGCGCCGACGGCGGCGACGTCGCCTTCGCGGCCGAGCCCTGGAAGCACGTCCACCCCGCGTTCGGCGGGTGGATCGACGGGGTGGCGAGCGCCGCCGTCCTCGCCCGACTGGTCGCCGAATCCGGGCTCGACGCCCTCCGGGCGCCGGTGGTTGAGCGACCCTACCGCAAGACGAGCGTCCCCTGCCCGGACGACCGGAAGGCGGCCGCCATGGGGCGGCTGGAGGCGACGCTCGCCGAGGCGCTCGACGGGGAGGTGGACGACGAACACGGGATCCGCGTCGACCGGCCCGACGGCTCGTGGGTGCTGGTCCGGCCGTCGGGGACGGAGCCGTACGTCAGGGTGTACGTCGAGGGCGAGGACGCGGACGCCCTAGCCGAGCGGGTCACGGAACTGGTCGAGGCGGCGGTCGAGGCGGCCTGACGCGGGCGCGGGCGGGAGGTAAAGAGTTTTGCGCCCGGCCCCGAGAGGGTTCGACGATGACCACCCACGCGTATGACGTCGTCATCGTCGGGGCTGGCACCGCGGGCTGTTATGCCGCCGCGACGGTCGCCGACGCGGGCCTCTCCGTGGCCGTTCTCGAGCGCAAGGACGAGTCCGAGGCCGGCCACATCGCCTGCGGCGACGCCCTGAAGGGGGCGAACGCCTTCCCCGAGGCCATCCCGAAGTCCCACATCGAGCCCTCGTTCACCAACACCGGGGTCGACCACGGGCGGTTCGAGATCCCACAGGAGGACACGGTGCTGGAGATCCCGGTCCCCGGCGAACTGGCCGTCATCGACCGGCTGGACTTCGGCCGGCGGCTCATCGAGGGGGCGCGGAACGCGGGCGCCGAGTTCCACTACGACACGGTCGTCAAGGACGTCGTCCAGGACGACGACGGCCGCGTCACCGGCGTCAGGGCGATCCGGAAGGGCGAGCCGATGACCTACGAGGCCGACGTGACCGTCGACGGCGCGGGCGCGCTCTCCATCCTCCAGGACCGGGCCGACCTCGACGACGCCACCTTCGACACGAACGTCACCTACTCGCAGTTCTCCTCGGCCTACCGCGAGATCGTCGAGGTGCCCGAGGCGGTCCCGTGGGACGACGCGCTCGTGTTCAAGCCGACCGAGCGCGCCGCGGGCTACCTCTGGTACTTCCCGCGGACGGACACGGAGATCAACGCCGGGCTGGGCTTCCAGATGAACGAGGAGCCGATGAAGCTCGTCGAGGACCTCCGGCGCGACCTCCGGGAGCGGCCGGAGTTCGCGGGCGCGACGGTCGTGGACAAGCTCGGGGCGGCCCTGCCCACCCGCCGGCCGTACGACTCGGCGGTCGCGCCCGGGCTGATCGCCGCCGGCGACGCCGCCGGCCACGTCAATCCCACCACCGGCGGCGGCATCGCCGGGGCCGCCTACGCCGGCTGCTACGCCGCCGAGCAGGCCGTCGAGGCGGTCACCGAGGGCGCCGCCGACGAGGCGACGCTCTGGCGGTACAACGAGCGGGTGATGGACCACTTCGGCGGACGCTACGCCGCGCTCGACGTCTACAACGTCCTCTCGACCGCCGTCGACGTCGACGACCTGATGGGCCTGCTCGCCGCCCTGCCCGGCGAGAAGCTCGCGGAGGCGCTGTACGAGGGGTCGACGTCGATGTCGCCGCTGCTGATCGCCCGCACGGTCAAGCGGAGCTTCGGCTACTGGGGGCAGATACTCGACGTCTACCGCACCAAGCGCCTGGCCGACGAGCTGCTCGACCACTACGGGGAGTACCCGTCGTCGCCGGCGGGACTGGCCGACTGGCAGGCCGAGCGCGACGACCTGATGGAGCGCATCTACGAGGTCACCGGCGCGGACCCGAAGTACTGACGGGACGGACGGGGCGCCGCGGGTGCGGGACGCCGGCGTGGCTGGTGGCTCGTCCGTGCGGACGGGACGCGTCGGGCGCATCTGACGGCCGTCTGACGACCCTTTTTGACGCCGACGGTCGTCGTCGCGACCCGATGGACGACGCCGTGTTCGACGGGGAGGAGGTCAGCCTCGAACTGGACGAGGAGACCGTAGCGCGGATCGACGAACTGGCGTGGGCCGACTACCGGGGGAACCGCGAGACGGCCATCCGGGACCTCCTCGACGAGTGGCTCCGCCGCGAGGGGTGACCGGCTACGCCGCGCTCCCGTCCCGCGGGACCGCGAGGATCGACCGGGCCAGCACCTCGACGGCGACGGGGAGGGTGTCCTCGTCGACGTCGAAGGTCGGGGTGTGGTGGCCGCCGGGGTGGTCGGTGCCGACGCCGACGTAGCAGGCCGACCCGCCGCGCTCCTGGACCCGGCGCATCAGGTAGGTCGCGTCCTCGCTCCCGCCGAGGTCGTCGCGGTCGATCAGGTTCGTGACGCCCTCGACGTCGGCGGCGACGCGGCTCACGATGTCGACGAGGTCGTCGTCGCTCTCGGCGCTCGGCGCGCGCGCCCGCTTCTCGACGTCGACCTCGCAGTCGTGGAGGTCAGCCGCCGCCCGCAGGATCCGGTCGGCGTGGTCCTCCATGTACTCCATCAGTGCGGTCGTTCCGCCGCGCACCTCCGCCTCGACGGCCGCGCGCTCCGGGACGACGTTCCGTGCGGTCCCGCCCTCGACCCGGCCGGCGTTGACGCGGGTCGCGCCCTCCTCGTGGCGGGGGATGGCGTGGAGCTCGGAGATCGCGGTCGCCGCCGCGCCGACGGCGTGGCGGCCCCGCGACGGGTGGCCGCCGGCGTGGGCCGACTCGCCCCGGAACGTCGCGTCGAAGCCCGCGACCGCGAGGAAGCCGCCGACGCCCGCGACCACCTCGCCGGTCGGGTGATCGAGGCCGACGTGGACCGCGAACAGGTGATCGACGTCGTCGAGGTGTCCCCCGCGGGCCATCGGGTCGCCGCCGGCGACGAGCTCCTCGGCCGGCTGGAAGAACACCTTCAGCGTCCCGGCGAAGTCGCTCGCGAGGACCGCGTCGAGGACCCCCACCCCGATCGTCGCGTGGGCGTCGTGACCGCAGGCGTGCATGTACCCCTCGTTCTCCGACCGGAACCCCTCCCGGGCGGGACGGTGGTCGTCGGCGTCGCTCTCGGCGATCGGGAGTGCGTCGATGTCGACCCGCAGGCCGACCGTCGGCCCGTCGCCGCGCTCGACCACGGCGACCAGCCCCGTGCGCCCGCCGTCGAGGGCGTCGACGACGTCGGCGCGGGCGCCGGCGTCGAGGGCGCGCTCGCGCCACCGCTCCAGGTCGGCCGCGTCCGGAACGGCGTTCCGGCCCTCAGCCAGGGTCTCGGAGCCGACGTACAGCGCGTCGAGGGGCCGCGTCTCGAGCTCGTCGACGAGGCGGGCGGTGGTATAGAACTCCCGCCAGCCGGGCTCGGGGTGGCGGTGTAGGTCGCGACGGAGCGCGACGAGGGACTCGCGGTCGGGGACGGCGGCGTCCATACGCGCCCGTCGGCGGGCGCACGGAAGTGTCTACCGCGGCGCGACGAGGGGAAAATGCGGAGGCAAGGACCGAGGGCTCCGTTGAACCCTCAGGGGTTGATAACAAGTGTGTGCTGAATACGGGGGGAGGGTACAGCAGCAAGTCAAAATCAACATTCCCACAAAGAAAACATACCTAACAACTATGTCCCAACAGTACCAACACTAGCCCATGTCGAGCGGCACTATCGATATCGACGAGTTCGAAAACGCTGACGCCGGCGAATTTGAGGAACGGAACGACACCGAGCGAATCGTGTCGTTCCTCGACAGAAATGACGATCGGGCGTGGAAGGCGGCGACGATTGCCGAACGACTCGGGCTGGAGGCGGACGCTGTGAGTGCAATCCTCTCACGACTGAAAGAGCGCGATCTCGTTCGCCACAAGCGCCCCTACTGGGCGATCACGGACGACAAAGAGCGGCTTCAGTCGGCCTACCAGCTCCATCGACACCACGAAACGGCAGACGACCAGTACGGGGAAGAGCATCTTGAAGACCTCCGAACGGAGGACGCCGAAGAGGTACGGTGATTGCGTTCGAAGAGCTGGAACGCGGTGACATCGTTTGGGCGAGCGACCCGCTTTCGGAGAAAGGTCGCCCGATGCTCGTGCTGGGGGCTCCCCGATTGCCGGCTCATGGTGTACAGCTGATTACGGTTTTGATTTCCACGAAAACCTATCACGAAGCGGCACTCACCCTCAGAGACGACGACTACGAGGGGGACCCACTTGGAGAGCGTAGCCACGTTCTCCCGTGGTCGCTTGCGACACTCAACAGCGCTGCCGACGTTGACCACCACCTGACATCGCTCGTGGACGACCGCACCGAGGACGTAGTGAGCCAGGTGATCGGCTACATCTCCTCATAGTCCAGAGACCTTAGCTGAGGATGATTGGGACAGTTCACCCCGTGACTGATACGCGCTCCGTATTCGGCGTGGCCGCTGAAATCCGTCACCGCTTGAGGGTTTCAACAGGGCCGGAAAAGAACCGAATAGAAGCGGAGGAGGGAGGAAGCGAGACCGGCGGACGCGGCTCAGTTCGACCCGGCGGGCCGGCGCTGTTCGACCTCGACCTCGACCCGGACGTCGGGGTCGAACTCCATGTGGCCGACTTCGCGGGCGATGTGGTCGCTCCCGTGGATCTCGAGGCGGCGGGTGTAGACGGTGTAGGTCCAGGGGTCGAACCGGCCGCCCTCGGCGGCGAGGTTCCGGTGCTGTGGGATCCGGTGGTCGGTCGGCGGGTCGGCGTGGGGGCCCTTGTACTCGGCGCCCTTCCGCTCGAGGAGGGCCTTCAGGTCGTCGACGACCGACTCCAGGAGGACCCGGTCCCCCGACCGGAACCGGAGCTTCGTCACGAACGTCATGTCCGGGCAACGGAGCCCGAGCTTCAAAAGCGCACCTACCGGCGCGCCGGGACCATGGCGACATTCTGATAACCCGCGGCCCCCTACGGCCGTCAATGACGGTCGAGGCTACGAGCGCCGGAGCCATCCTCTTCCGCGACACCCGCGGCGAACGGGAGTACCTGCTCCTCAAGAGCCGTCCGGGGGACTGGGAGTTCCCCAAAGGCGGGGTCGAGGGGGAAGAGGAACTCCAGCAGACGGCGATCAGGGAAGTGACCGAGGAAGCGGGCATCGAGGACTTCCGTCTCATCGACGGGTTCCGCGAGGAGTACGACTACGTCTTCGAGGCGGGCGGGAACACCATCCACAAGACCGTCCACCTGTTCATCGCGCGGTCGTTCGAGGCGTCCGCGGAGCTGTCCGAGGAACACCGCGACATGCAATGGCGGGACTACGACCAGGCGATAAACACCATCACCCAGGACGGCCCCCGTGAGATCCTCCGTGACGCCCACGAGTACCTGAACGAGCTCGAAACGGAGGCTGAGGACGGCCGGACCAGCTACGTCTGACCGCCGCGGGAACGGCCGGGCGAACGCTTATCAGCCGACGCCGACACCGGTCGGGGTGGCTGTGGACCTCCAGTCCGTCCCGGAGTTCGTCTTCGAACTGCTGGTTTGTCGCTGGGCGGAGCTGGAGTGGCCGCCGGTCGCGGACCGCGAGGCGGTTCCGG
>JBDGSZ010000133.1:0-39425 GCA_042217265.1 Haloferacaceae archaeon | reverse complement strand
CGGGCGACGGCAAGGTGTTCATCATCCCGGTCGACGACGCCCTGCAGGTCCGCACGGGCGAGGAGGGTCCCGCCGCGGTCTGAAATCCGCCTCCACGATCCGCCTCCCGTCACTCGTCACACTCCTTTTCGCCGGCGTTCGTTTCGACGGTCGCGCGTTCCGGCAGCCGTACCTATTTGTCACCCCACGCCGTCGCCGTCGCGCATGCGCATCACCGACGTCGAGACGGTGCTGGTCGACAGCGCGGTCGACGCCGCGTCGCTCCCCGCACAGGTCGGCGAACGGGACCTCGACGTGAGTTCGGTCATCGTGCGTCTCCACACGGACGCGGGGCTGGTCGGACTGGGCGAGTCGTTCTACCGGTCGGTCGAGGACAACCGCTTTCTCGCCGAGAGCATCGAGTCGATTGGACGTCACCTCGTCGGCGAGGACCCCGAGGCGGTCACGGCGCGGTGGCACGAGCTCTACCTCCACGTCAAGCGCGCCGGGGCCTACGGCGCGCTCAGCGCCCTCGACGAGGCCATGTGGGACCTCAAGGGGAAGGTCGCCGGCGAACCCGTCTACGAACTGCTCGGCGGACGGGTCGGCGAGGTCGAGGCGTACGCCACCTTCCCCGTCGAGAAGACGCCCGGGGAACTGGTCGATTCGGCCGCGTGGCTGGCCGACAAGGGCTTCCGGGCGATGAAGGTCGGCGCCGGGTTCGGCGTCGCCGAGGACCGCGAGCGCATCCGGACCGTCGCCCCGGAGCTCCCCGACGGGTTCGGGCTGGCCATCGACGCGAACACCTCCTACGCCTTCGACGACGCCCTGCGCGTGGCCGAGACGGCCGCCGAACACGACCTGGCGTGGTTCGAGGAGCCGGTCGCCCACACCGACATCGAGGGCCAGGCGGAACTCAACCGCCGGACTTCGGTCCCCATCTCCGGCTACCAGACCCACACGCCACACTACCCCGCGGTGGACCACCTGCGGGCGAACGCGCTGGAGATCTACCAGCCGTCGCTCGACTACGCCGGCGGCGTCACCGGCGCCGACCGGGTGGCGACGCTCGTCGAGGCGTTCGACAAGCGCCTCGTGCCCCACGCCCTCGGGCCCGCGGTCAACTACGCCGCGAGCCTCCACGTCGCCGCGGCCGCCCGGGCCTGTGACCTCATCGAGTTCGCCGTCCTCGACGAGGACGTCGACGACCCCGGGCGGTACGTCGCCGGACCACACGTCGCCAACGCCGACGCCATCCGGGTCGAGGACGGCGGACGCATCGACCCGCCCGAGGGCCCCGGGCTCGGCGTCGAACTCGACGAGGACCGGCTGGACGCCATGCGCGTCGACTGACCCGGCTGCGACACCCGGGTCCCGGCCGACCGACCCCCGGCAGTCGGTCGCTCAGGGGCCCCCAGCTATTTGTGCCGTCGCGTGAAACGTTAACGTGGACCACGTCCGCCGAACGGATCACCAGACAGCGGCCCGACACCGTCGAGGAGAACCCGGTCCGTCTCGACGTCGACAAGGCGGAACAGATCGTCGACGCGCTCAACGCCGACCTCGCGGACGCGTACGTCCTCTACCATCAGCTCCACAAGCACCACTGGAACGTCGAGGGTGCGGAGCACCGCGACATCCACGTGTTCCTCCAGGAGGCGTACGAGGACGTCGAGGAGGCGGCCGACGAGGTCGCTGAGCGCATCCAGGCGCTGGGCGGGGTCCCCCAGGCGGGACTGGACGCGCTCTCGGCGGCCGCCAGGGTCGACCCGGAGGACGAGACCGTGTACGACATCCGTACGTCGTTGCGCAACGACCTCGAGATGTACGGCGACGTCATCGAGAGCTACCGCGAACACGTCGAACTGGCCGAGAGCCTCGGCGACCACGCCACCGCCGAGATGCTCCGCCAGCAGCTGGTCGACCTCGAGGAGCACGCCCACGTCATCGACCACTACCTCGAGGACGACACGCTGGTGCTGGAGGAGGCGGTCCGCTGACGGGGGCTACGGGTCCGCGTCGACGGTCACGTCGGTGGCGATCCAGCCGTCCGTGTTGTCTGACTCGGCGAACAGCGTCCGACCGGGGACCACCTCGTGGGCGGTGATCGTCGGCGCCTCGCTCCCGGCCTCGTCGACGTCGACGCCGACGGCATCGGCCCCTCGTTCCATGTGCGTCGAGACGATTTAGGCGTGCCTAAATTGACATACATTTCCCTCCGGATCGCCGGGGACCGGTTCCGCGGGTCGCCGGGGGGCGGGCCGGCCAGTGGGGCCGTCCTGCGGCCGGCGGGGCGCTACTCGACGGTCGGGGCCTTCTCGTCGGTCCGGCCGGGGAGCTGGAGTTCGACCTCGAGTTCGGGGTCGCCGGCCCCGTCGAAATCGATCTCCAGCTCGACGGGCTCGCCGAACGCGAACGGGAGTTCCCACTCGTCGGCGACGACGGTGAGTTCGTCGTCGTCCCGGAGCTGTTCGCCCAGTTCGACGAGGAACGCGCCCGCCTCGCTCGCATCCAGGCGGTACTCCCGCTCGAACTCGCGTCCCGCTCGGATGGTCGTCCGTTCGTCCTCGGTCTCGGCGTCGGGTCGTGACATGGTTGGCGTCGGTCGCGGGCGACGCGGATCGGGCGTCCCGGAACGGAACGCCCGCCGTCGGCGACGGCCAGCGGCGTCCGCGGGAACGCGGCGCGTCGTCGTGCGGCCGTCGGCGCGACGGTATAGCGAACCGACAGAAAAGCGGATCGGTTCGGGCCGGACGGGGGCCCGGTCGCCGTGTCGCGGGGGTCCGGGGCCGAGCGGACCTCGGGCGCGGGGACCGTTCGCGGACGACCGGCAGGGGGCGTCGGGGAGCCCGCGGACGCGGCTCGGAACTTTTTACCCGGAGGGTTCGAACCACCCGGCATGAACCACGATCGGTCACGGGAACTGTACGACCGCGCGCTGTCGGTCATGCCCGGCGGGGTCAACTCCTCGGTCCGGGCGATCCGCCCGTATCCCTTCTTCGTGCGGCGGGGCGACGGCGCACACGTCGTCGACGCCGACGGCAACCGCTACGTCGACTACGTGATGGGCTACGGGCCGCTGCTCTACGGACACGACCTGCCCGAGCCGGTCGAGGCCGCGATCCAGTCACACGCCACCGAGGGGCCGATGTACGGCGCGCCGACGGAGGTCGAGGTCGACCTCGCGGAGTTCGTCGCCCGACACGTCCCGTCCGTCGACATGGTTCGCTTCGTCAACTCGGGGACGGAGGCCACCGTCTCGGCGGTCAGGCTGGCGCGGGGCTACACCGACCGCGACGCTGTGGTCGTGATGCAGGGCGGCTACCACGGGGCCCAGGAGTCGACGCTCGTCGAGGGCGACGCGGACGACCCCCAGCCCAGCAGCCCCGGCATCCCCGACACCTTCGCCGAACACACGATCCCGGTCCCGTTCAACGACGAGGCGGCCGCCGAACGGGTGTTCGAGGAGCACGGCGAGCGGATCGCCGCGGTGCTGGTCGAGCCGTATCTGGGCAACAACGGCGTCGTCGCGCCGGTCGAGGGCTACCACGCGGCGCTCCGGGACCTGTGTGACGAACACGGGGCGCTGCTCGTGTTCGACGAGGTCATCACGGGCTTCCGGATCGGCGGCCTCGGCTGTGCCCAGTCCGAACTCGGCGTCACGCCGGACCTGACGACGTTCGGCAAGATCGTCGGCGGCGGGTTCCCCGTCGGCGCGGTCGGGGGTCGCGCCGAGGTGATGCAACACCTCACCCCGGCGGGCGACGTGTTCCAGTCCGGGACGTTCTCGGGCCACCCCGTGACGATGGCCGCGGGGCTGGAGACGCTCCGGTACGCCGCCGAGAACGACGTGTACGAGCACGTCAACCGCCTCGGCGAGCGCCTGCGGGCGGGCATCACCGACATCCTCGCGGACCGGGCGCCGTCGTACACCGTCGTCGGGACCGACTCCGTGTTCAAGACCGTGTTCAGCCGGGAGGGGCCGGACGACCTCGACGGCCAGTGTGCGTCGGGGTGCGAACAGCGGCCCGAGTGCCCGCGGTACGGCCACTGCCCCAAGACCGGCGGCGACGTCGGCGACGCCGAGACCGACCGGTGGGAGCGGGTGTTCTGGCAGGAGATGAAGGAGCGGGGCGTGTTCCTCACGGCCAACCAGTTCGAGTCGCAGTTCGTCTCCTACGCCCACACCGAGGCGGACGTCGAGGAGACGCTGGACGCGTACGAGGAAGTGCTGTAGACCGGTGCGCCGCGACCCCTCGCGGTGGTGGTACCTCGCGGTCGTCGGGGTCGCCTGTGCACCGGTCGCGCCGGTCCTCTACCGGTTCGTGACGACGATGGCGGGGCTGACGGCGTCGGCCGGGACCGCCGCGGCGGGGACGGGCGCACCGACGGAAGCCACGGGGACGATGTGGGTGGCGCGGGCGGCCACGGCCGCCGTCGCCCTCGCCGCGGGGCCGGGACTGGCGGCGGGCCTGTACCTCGACGCGCGGGCGGTCGGCCGCCGGGCGGCGTGGACGCCGGCGGCGCGACGCTGGGGCGTCGGCGGGCTGTGCTATCCCCTCTCGGTCGCCGTGGCGCTGGCGTACCTCGTCCGACGGTACCGCCGGGTCGGCCTGCTCGGCGTCCCCGTCGACCGCCCGCCGACGCGGGACGAACTCGCCGACTCGGGGCTGTGGCGGGTCGTCGCGGCCGGGCCCGTCGCCGTGCCGGCCGTCGGGGCCGCGTGGTTCGTCGCGACCGTCCGGGTCGCGGGCGGGAGCGTCGTCCTCCTGACCGTCGGGGTCGTCCTCGGCGTCCTCGTCGTGACGCTCCTGTACCTCGCATACGTCGCCGCGTTCCTCGCCGACGTGGAGCACGTCCGCGCGAGCGAGGTGGCCTGGACGCCGCGGGTCCGGGCGTACCGGCTCCTGCTCGGGATCGCGCCCCTGCTCGCGCCGCCCGCGGGCGTCGTCTACCTGTACGGCCGTCACCGGCACGTCGGCGTCCCGTGACGGGCGCCGGCCGGTCCGGGTCGTCCCCACGTCACCCCATCGTGAAGGGGTCCTCGACGGTCCCGCTGAGGTCCATCCAGACCGACTTCGTCTGCCGGTACTCGTCGAGGGCTTCCCGCCCGTTCTCGCGGCCGAGGCCGCTGTCCTTGTACCCGCCGAACGGCGAGCGGCGCGAGAGCGTCCGGTACTCGTTGACCCAGACGGTGCCCGCCTCGAGGGCGTCGGCGACGCGGTGGGCCTGCCGCATGTCCTCGGTCCAGACCCCCGCTGCGAGGCCGTAGTCGGTGTCGTTCGCCGTCTCGACGGCCTCGGCCTCGTCGCCCACCTCGATGACGCTCGCGACGGGGCCGAAGATCTCCTCGCGCGCCACCTGCATGCCGTTGTCGACGTCGACGAGGACGGTCGGCTGGATGAAACACTCCCCCGGCAGGTCGTCGGGGCGCTCACCGCCGTAGGCGATCTCGGCTCCCTCCTCGGTGCCGATGTCGACGTACTCCCGGACCTTCTCCCACTGGTCGCGGAAGGCGACCGGACCCATCTCGGTGTCGCGGTCCATCGGGTCGCCGAGTTCGACATCGCGTGCGCGGGCCTCGAACCGCTCGACGAACTCGTCGTGGACGTCCTCGTGAACGAGGACGCGGGAGCCGGCGAGGCAGGTCTGGCCCGTCGCGGCGAAGATGCCCTTGATCACGCCGTTGATGGCGTTCTCGAGGTCGGCGCTGGGAAGGACGATGTTCGGGCTCTTCCCGCCGAGTTCGAGCGAGACCGGGTTGAGGTTCCGGCCCGCCGCCTCGCCCACCTCGCGTCCGGTCGCCGTGCTCCCGGTGAACGCGAGCTTGTCGACGCCGTCGTGTTCCGCGAGCGCCGCACCCGTGCCGCCCGCGCCCGTGACGACGTTGTACACGCCGTCCGGGAGGGGGGTCTCCTCGCTCAGGAGTTCGCCGAACCGGAGGGCGCTGACCGGCGTCTGCTCGCTCGGCTTGTGGACGAACGCGTTCCCGGCGGCCAGCGCCGGCGCCAGCTTCCAGCTGGTGAGCAACAGCGGGGAGTTCCACGGCGTGATGGCGCCGACGACGCCGTAGGGTTCGTGGCGGACGTAGTTGAACAGCCGGCCGTCCTTGTTCTCCACGGGAACCGTCTCCCCGCGATCCGTCTCGATCAGGCTCCCGTAGTAGCGGTACCACTCCCCGAGCCCCTCCATCTGGCCCTCCATCTCGCGGAGGAGCTTGCCGTTCTGGCGCGTCTCCAGTCGGCCGAGTTCGGCGGCGTGGTCGTCGAGAACGTCGGCGATGGCGAACAGCACCCGCCGCCGTTCGCCCGGTTCCGTCGTCCGCCACTCCTCGAAGGCGTCGCGGGCCGCCCCGACGGCACGGTCCACGTCGGCCGGGGTCCCGTCGGGGACGGAGGCCCAGACGCTCCCGTCGTACGGGTACGCGACGTCGATCCGCTCGTCACCCGACGACTCGGTCGCGTCGCCGTCGATGAAGAGGTCGTACGCCTCGATCTCGTCGGACATGCGGCGCCGGGTTCGGCGGGGCGACGGTTAAATCGTGGCCGTCAGGTGTTCGCGTCGATGTGCGTGCCCTTTTCACCGTCGACCGCACACGGCCCGGTATGGACGACGGGACCGTGCGGCTGGCGACGCGTGGCTCGGACCTCGCGCTCCGGCAGGCCGCGGGCGTGCGGGACACGGTCGCGAGCCGCCGGCTGACGGTCGAACTCGTGGAGATCGAGACCCGCGGCGACCGGGTGCGCGACGAACTCATCCACCGCCTCGGGCGCGTCGGCGCCTTCGTCCACGCGCTCGACGAGCGCGTGCTCGCGGGCGAGGTCGACGGCGCGGTCCACTCGATGAAGGACATGCCGACCGAGCGGCCGGAGGACCTGGTCGTCGCCGCCGTGCCCGAGCGGGCGGCCGCTGGCGACGTGCTCGTGACGCCGGACGGGAGCGGCCTCGACGACCTCCCCCGGGGCGCCGTCGTGGGCACGTCGTCGCTCCGGCGGCGGGCCCTCCTGTGCCGTGAACGGCCCGACCTGGAGGTCCGGCCGCTCCGGGGGAACGTCGACACCCGGATCGAGAAGCTGCTGGCGCCGGCGCTGCAGCGCGAGCACGAGCGCCGGCTGGCAGCGGCGGGCGAACTCGACGAGGCGGCGGACGACACGGACACCGGGGGCGGCGACGACGGGTTCGACCGGTCGCCGGACGAGTGGTTCGCCGACCTCTCGCCGGTCGAGCGCCGGGCGCTGGAGCGCGACGTCGGGACCGAGTACGACGCCATCGTCCTCGCGGAGGCCGGGCTCGACCGCCTCGGGCTCCTGGAGGCGGTCGAACACGAGCGGCTCCCGACGGACTCGTTCGTGCCCGCGCCCGGACAGGGCGCGGTGGCGGTGACGGCGAGCGAGGAGGGGGCCGTCGACCTGCTCCACGGGCGGGCCGACCACCCGCGGACGCGGGTCGAGACGACGGTCGAGCGGACCGTCCTGGCGGAACTCGGCGGCGGATGCGTCGCCCCCATCGGGGTCCACGCCCGCCTCCAGGGCGAGCGCGTCCACGTCGACGCGGTCGTCGCGAGCCCGGACGGCACGGAGGTGATCGAAGGAACGCGCGACCTGCCGGTCGAAACCCACGCCGAGGCCGCCGTCGACTTCGCCGCCGACCTGGCCGACCGGGGGGCGGCGGCGCTCGTCGAGGCGGCCCGCGAGGCGACCGCCGAGGGCGGCGAGGGCGCCGACGTCCACGGGGGCGACGATGAGTGACCGGACCGGCGACGGGAGCGAGTCGGCCTCCGACGCGGGTACGGCCCGCGCCGACGGCAAGGTCTACCTCGTCGGTTCCGGGCCGGGCGACCCGGACCTGCTGACCGTCCGGGCGCGCCGCCTGCTGGACGAGGCCGACGTCGTCCTCCACGACAAGTTGCCGGGGCCGGAGATCATCGACCTCGTGCCGGAGGACCGGCGCGAGGACGTCGGCAAGCGCGCCGGCGGGGAGTGGACGCCACAGGAGTACACCAACCGGCGGCTGGTCGAACTCGCCCGCGAGGGGAAGTCGGTGGTGCGCCTGAAGGGCGGCGACCCGTTCGTCTTCGGCCGCGGTGGCGAGGAGATGGAACACCTGGCGAGCGAGGGCGTCCCCTTCGAGGTGGTGCCGGGCCTCTCCTCGGCGGTCGCCGGCCCCGGCGCCGCGGGGATCCCGCTGACCCACCGCGAGCACGCCTCGTCGGTGTCGTTCGTGACGGGCCACGAGGACCCGACGAAGGACGAATCCGCCGTGGACTGGGAGGCGCTGGCGGCGACCGGCGGGACCATCGTCGTGCTGATGGGCGTCGGGAAGCTCCCCGAGTACGCCGCCGCGCTCCGGGACGCGGGGCTGGACCCGGACACGCCGGTCGCGCTGGTCGAGCGGGCGACCTGGCCGGACATGCGCGCCGTGACGGCCACGCTGGCGACGGCCGTCGAGGCCCGCGACCGCGAGGGGGTCGAGCCGCCGGCGGTGACCGTGATCGGCGAGGTGGCCGCGACGCGGGACCGCGTCCGCGACTTCATGGAGGGACGGCATGGGTAGCGATGGCCGCGCGGACGGCGGGAACGACGACGGCCGCGCGTTCCCGGTGCCCGACGACGCGACGCTCCGGTCGGCGCGCCTGACGGTGGCGACCTTCCGCCCGGCCGACGAGCGGACGGCGCGGGCGGTCGAACTGCTCGACGCCCTCGGGGCGACCGCCGTCCCGGACCCGATGCTCGCCGTCGAGCCGACGGGCGCGACGCCCGCCGACGCCGCGTTCGTCGTCTTCACCAGCAGGACAGGGGCGGAACTCGTCGCCGAGGCGGGCTGGGCCCCGGACGACGCGACGGTCTGTGCCATCGGCCCGCGGACCGCGACGGCGCTCCGCGAGGCGGGCTACGGGGTCGACCTCGTGGCCGAGGAGTACTCCTCGGCGGGGCTAGTGACGGCGCTCGACGGCCGGGTCGAGGGCGCGCGCGTCGAGGTGGCCCGGAGCGACCACGGGAGCGCGGTCCTGCTCGACGGCCTCCGCGAGGCCGGCGCGGACGTCCACGAGACGGTCCTCTACCGCCTCGTCCGGCCGGAGGGCGCCGGCGAATCGGCGGAGTTGTCCGCCGACGGGCGGCTCGACGCCGCCTGCTTCACCTCCTCGCTGACCGTCGAGCACTTCCTCTCCGCGGCCGACGACCGGGGCGTCCGGGAGGCGGCGGTCGAGGGGCTCGGCGACGCGACCGTGGGCGCCATCGGCGCGCCGACGCGACGGACGGCCGAGGAACGCGGCCTGCCGGTCGACGTCGTGCCCGACGAGGCCACCTTCGAGGCGCTGGCGACCGCGGTGGTGGAGCGGGCGGCGCCGAGTCACCGTGGAGAGTGACGAGAGTTTATTTGCGAACGCGCGTGACGGTACGACGATGGCAGTCGAGTCCGCGTCGCCGGTGCCCGCGCTCGGGGAGCAGGCGCGGGCCTGCGCCGAGCGGCTGCGGGCCGCCGACTCGGCGTTGCTCGCCTCACACATCGACGCCGACGGGCTGACGAGCGCCGCCGTCGCCGCGACGGCGCTGGAACGGGCCGGGGTCCCGTTCGAGACGGTCTTCTCGAAGCAGCTGGACGAGGGGGAGGTGGCGCGGATCGCCGCAACCGACCACGATACGGTCCTCTTCACCGACTTCGGGAGCGGACAACTGGACGTCATCGCCGAGTACGAGGCGGCAGGCGCGTTCACGCCCGTGATCGCCGACCACCACCAGCCCGCCGACGCAACGACCGAGTACCACCTCAACCCGCTACTGGAGGGCATCGACGGCGCCTCGGAGCTCTCTGGCGCGGGCGCGGCGTACGTCCTCGCCCGGGCGCTCGAACCGGAGGGCGGCGACAACCGCGACCTGGCCGGGCTGGCGGTCGTCGGCGCCGTCGGGGACATGCAGGACGGCGAGGACGGGTTGCACGGCGCGAACGAGCGGGTCGTCGAGGAGGGCGTCGCTGCGGGCGTGCTGGAGACGGACCGCGACCTGTCGCTGTACGGCCGGCAGACGCGGCCGCTCCCCAAGCTCCTGGAGTACGCGAGCGAGGCACGCATCCCCGGCATCACCGGCGACGAGGCCGGGGCGGTCGAGTTCCTGGCCGACCTGGACGTGGACCTGCGGGACGCCGACGGCGAGTGGCGGCGCTGGGTCGACCTGACGACCGACGAGCGCCGCACGGTGGTGAGCGCGCTGGTCAGGCGGGCGGTCGCCAGCGGCGTCCCCTCCCGGCGGGTGGACGACCTGGTCGGGACGACCTACACGCTGGTCGACGAGGAGCCGGGGACGGAGCTTCGGGACGTCAGCGAGTTCTCGACGCTCCTGAACGCCACGGCGCGCTACGAGCGGGCGGACGTCGGGCTGGCGGTCTGTCTCGGCGACCGGGGGGAAGCGCTCGACCGCGCCCGGAGGCTCCTGCGGAACCACCGTCGGAACCTCTCGGAGGGGCTGGACCTCGTGACGAGCGAGGGCGTCGAGCGGACCGACCACCTCCAGTGGTTCGACGCCGGGACGAGGATTCGGGAGACCATCGTCGGCATCGTCGCCGGGATGGCCCTGGGCGCCGACGGCGTCGACCGCGACCGCCCCATCGTCGCCTTCGCGGCGAAGGGCGAGGGGAAGCTGAAGGTTTCCTCGCGGGGGTCGGGGACGCTCGTCCGCCGGGGCCTCGACCTCTCGGCCGTGATGCGCGAGGCGTCCCGCGAGGTGGGCGGCGACGGCGGGGGGCACGACGTGGCGGCGGGCGCGACCATCCCGGCCGACGAGCGGGACGCGTTCCTCGCGGCCGCCGACGCGCTGGTGGCCGAGCAGTTGGGATAGGTCAGAACAGGAGCGCCACGATCCCGTAGGCGGCGCCGGAGAGGAGCACCAGCGAGAGGCCGACGGCGAACCACGTCCGGCCGTCGCCCGGGACGTCCGGCACCTCGGCCGGGAAGTACGGCGAGAGCGGGTCGTTCGGGTCCGGTTCGTCAGGCATGCGCGCCGGTTCGGGCGGGACCCATATCAACCGTGGTCCCCGTGACGCGCCGCTGACGCCGCCAGCCGTGCTCTCGGCCGTGACGCGCCGCTGACGCCGGCGACGCCAGCGCGGGTTACAGCGCGTCCTCGCAGATCGCCACGACGTCCGCCTCGTCGAGGCGGCGCGGGTTGCCGACCAGCAGGCGTTCGAGGTTCATCGTCTTGGCGGCGAGGTCGGGGACCTCGTCGGGGGCGACGCCCAGGGCCTCCAGGCCGTCGGGGACGCCCACGTCGCTCGCGAGGTCCGCGACGGCGTCGGCCGCGGCGGCCGCCGCGCCGGCGTCGTCCATGCCGGAGACGTCGCGGCCGAGCCACCGGGCCACGTCGCGGTAGCGCTCGGGGGCGCTCGGGGCGTTGTGCCGCATCACCGCCGGGAGGACCGCCGCGACCGTCTCGCCGTGAGGGGTGTGATACTCCGCGCCCGCGGCCATCGCGACGGCGTGGGCGGCCCCGAGGCCGGCGTTGGAGAACGCCAGGCCAGCGGTGTGACTGGCCAGGGCCATCCCGCGTCGGGCGGCGAGGTCCTCGCCGTTGTCGACCGCGCGCCGGAGGTTCTCGCCGATCCGGGGGATGGCGACCCGCGCGAGCGCGTCGGTCAGGGGCGTCCGGCCGCCGTAGTCGGGGCGGGACTCGGGCGGGTCGGCCCGGGGCTTGGCGTCGAACCGCCGGGTGGTGTAGGCCTCGACGGCGTGGGCCAGCGCGTCCATCCCCGAGGCCGCGGTGGGGCCGGCGGGGAGCGAGACGGTCAGGAGCGGGTCGACGACGGCGACGTCGGGGTAGAGGTGGCGGCTGGAGACGCCGACCTTCAGGTTCCGGTCGGGCAGTGATACCACCGAGACGGGCGTCGTCTCGCTCCCGGTCCCCGAGGTGGTCGGGACGGCGACGGTCGGGATGCCCGGTCCCGGCACGGGCCTGCCCTCGCCGGTCGGCTCCGCGACGTAGTCGAGGATGTCGCCGCCGTGGGCCGCGACGACGCTCGTCGTCTTGGTGACGTCGATGGCGCTGCCGCCGCCGACGCCGACCAGCGCGTCGGGGTCGCGGTCGCGGGCCGCCTCGACGGCCGCCTCGAAGGCCGGGAGCGCCGGGTCGGGCGTCACCTCGTCGAAGACGTGGACGTCGTAGTCGGCGAGGGCGTCGAGCAGGTGATCGACCACCCCGGCCTTCCGGACCCCGGGGTCGGTGACGAGCATCACGGACTCGGCGTCGCGCTCGCGCAGGTGGGCGGGCAACTCGGTCGCGGCGCCCTCCCCGAACGCGACGGTGCCGGCGGAGCTCAGCTCCCAGACGGACTCGGACTCGAACATACCCCTCACCGCGACAGGCAGGGTGAAAACGGTTGCCCCACCGGCGGCGTTCCGTATAGCGGTCCAGGGTTTATTCTGGGCCGGCCGCCACCCGTCGCTCGAACGGCACATCCGCCGGAAACCGCCGTACTGCGCCCCGGCGACGCGGCGTCGCCGCTCGCGCGCCTCAACGCGCGGTGGTCGGGAGACCGCCTCACGCCTCCACGCGTAGTTCGGGTCGGGGGCGGGCGCCGCGGACTCCCCCAACCTGTGGCCCGCCGGGTGCGGAGCCACCACCGTCCGGAGCCGCGACGACCCGGCGGTCGGCGGGAGCCGGGGCGGCCGGGCGGTCGGCGGCCGCCGATCCGGACGGCATCCGGGAACGCGGGGCGCGACACCGCCGGACGGCCGATCCGCGCCGGTCGACGGGGCCTCCAGGCCGATCGGTCGGTATCGATAAACCTCATGTCGTGATACGGAACGGAGACAAGGGTTATATCGGCGTCGGCAGGTCCGGTGACATGGACGTTCGCTCGTTCTTCCACGTCGCGCTCAAGACGCGAGACATCGATGACGCGGTCGGGTTCTACCGCGACCACCTCGGGGCGGAGGACTGAACCGGGTCGAGGGCGGGGGGACGGCGGCGGACGACGCCCACGCGGTCGGTGGCCGACGAGCGCGTCTACCTGTTCGCACGGGCGCCGGACGAGGCGGCGGGGCTCGTCGACGACCTGCCGCCGGGCTTCCTCCACTTCGGGTACGTGGTCGACGACGTCGACGCGGCGATGGCCGACCTCGGAGACGTGCCGGTGGTGTGGCGCCGACGACGTTCGGCGACCTGCGGATCGCCTTCATCGAGGCGCCGGGGGGCGTCCGCATCGAACTGATCGAGCACCTCGCGGCGGACTGAGGCGGTCACCGCGGCCCAGGGGTCCTCGAGGTGGCGCCCGCGCCACTCGCCCGCGGGGGTCCGCGCGCCACCCGATGCGACTTTGCCGCTCGCTCGCGAACGGCCACCGTGACCGAGTTCGACCCCGAGAAGTTCGAGGACAAGTACGCCAACTACTTCACGGAGCTCCAGCGGGCGTACAAGAACGCCTTCGAGACGATGAACGACGCGTACGACTCCGATCTGGTCCACGCCATAGACCAGCAGGTGCTCAACGAGTCAGAGCCCTTCTACGAGGACGGCCGGTTCAGGGTCGACCTCCCGGCGGACCCGGTCGACCGGGTGACGGCCGTCGTCGCGAGCGAGGAGAAGATCGAGGGAACGCTGGAGCGGTACGTCGAGGAGATCGAGCGGGAACTGTACGCTGTCTTCGACCTGGAACCGCCGGACGAGGAGTAGCGGCGGCGACACGGGACCGACGAACTGGTGAGTCCGAAGGTTAAAGCCCGCGCGCGGCCAACCGGGGGACATGAGCACCGACACGGAGGGCGAGGGCGAGAGCGTCGAGGACGAGCTCCGCGAGCGGGTCACGAACTTCCTGCGGCGGAACTTCCCGCAGATCCAGATGCACGGCGGGAGCGCCGCCATCCAGGACCTCGACCCCGAGTCGGGCGAGGTCCACATCCAGCTCGGCGGCGCCTGTTCGGGCTGTGGCATCTCCCCGATGACCATCCAGGCCATCAAGAGCCGGATGGTCAAGGAGATCCCCGAGATCACCGAGGTCCACGCCGACACCGGCACGGGTGGCGAGGGCGGCCACGGCGGCGGCATGAGCCCGTCGTTCCCCGGCGAGTCGTCGGCCGACGACGCCGCCGAGGACGAGGGGCCCCAGGCGCCGTTCTGAGCCGGGAGACGGAGAACTTATCCTCGACGCGGCGGCTACGGGGCGTATGACCGCTGACGGGGTGGAGAACGTCCTCTTCGTCGTGATGGACACGGTCCGGAAGGATCACCTCACGCCCTACGGGTACGACCGCCCGACCACGCCGGGGTTGTCCGAGTTCGCCGAGGAGGCGACCGTCTTCGAGGAGGCAGTCGCCCCGGCCCCGTGGACGCTGCCCGTCCACGCCTCCATGTTCACGGGGACGTACCCGAGCGAACACGGCGCCGACCAGGAGAACCCCTACCTCGAGGGCACGACCACCCTCGCCGAGACGCTCTCGACCGCGGGTTACGACACCGCCTGCTACTCCTCGAACGCGTGGATCACCCCGTACACGCGCCTGACGGCGGGGTTCGACGACCAGGACAACTTCTTTCAGGTGATGCCGAGCGACCTGCTCTCGGGCCCGCTGGCCCGTGCGTGGCAGGCGCTCAACGACAACGAGGCGCTCCGGTCGGTCGCGGACCGGCTCGTCGCTCTGGGCAACACCGCCCACGAGTACCTCGCCGGCGGCGAGAGCGCCGAGTCGAAGACGCCCGCCATCGTCGACCGGACGGAGGGGTTCGTCGAGCGGCGGGACGGCTGGTTCGTCTTCCTCAACCTGATGGACGCCCACCTGCCCTACCACCCGCCCGACGAGTACGCCGCGGAGTTCGCGCCCGGCGTCGATCCCGACGCAGTCTGCCAGAACTCCAAGGAGTACAATAGCGGGGGGCGGGCCATCGACGACGAGGAGTGGGCGGACATCCGGGGGCTGTACGACGCCGAGATCGCCCACATCGACGCCGAGCTCCGGCGTCTGTTCGACTGGCTCCGCGAGGCCGGGAAGTGGGAGGACACGATGGTCGTCGTCTGTGCGGATCACGGCGAACTCCACGGCGAACACGACCTCTACGGCCACGAGTTCTGTCTCCACGATCCGCTGGTCAACGTCCCGCTCATGGTCAAGCACCCGGCGCTCGACGCCGGGCGCCGGGCGGACACCGTCGAACTGGTCGACCTCTATCACACCGTCCTCGACGCCCTGGACGTCGAGGGGGGCGAGCCGGCGACCCCGGGAGAGCGGGCGGTCGGGCGCGACCCAGAGCGGTCGCTCCTCTCGCCCGAGTACCGCTCGTTCCCTGCGGCCCCGGACGCGGGGGGCACGGACCCGGGGAAGCGCGGCGACGGGCGGTACGGCTTCGTCGAGTACTCCCGGCCGGTAGTCGAGTTGAAGCAGCTAGAGCAGAAGGCGAGCGCGGCCGGCATCACGCTCGACGAGGACTCCCGGTTCTACGCCCGGATGCGCGCCGCACGGCGCCCGGACGCGAAGTACGTCCGCATCGACCGGATCCCCGACGAGGCCTACCGGCTGGACCGGGACCCGGGCGAGACGAGGAACCTCGCGGGCGGCGGCGACGACGCGATCGCCGCGACCGAGCGGGCGCTCGCCGGGTTCGAGGCGGCGGTCGGCGGCGCCTGGACCGACGCCGACGAGGGCGAGGTCACCGACGAGGCCGTCGCGGAGATGGACGCAGAGGCTCAGGAACGGCTGCGCGACCTCGGGTACCTGGAGTAGCGCGACCGCGGGGGGCCGGATCGCCGGCCCGCCGGCGGTCAGTCCTCGGTCCAGTAGTAGAGGTACTCCCGCGGGGCGCCACAGTCGGGGCAGGCGTCGGGAACCGCCTCGACGTCGCCCAGCGCGCCACACTCCGAACAGCGCCACACGAGCTCCGCGCCGCCGAACTCGTGGCCCGCGCGCTCGTGTTCGACCGAGAGCGCCTCGACGCTGTCGCCGGTCGAGACGACGAAGGCGCCCTCCTGGAACCCGCGGACCTCGCCGAGTCGCTCGCCGTCCTCGTCGTACACCGTCTCGCCGATGGCCACCGTCGGGCTGTCGTTCGCCATGGCCGGACCTTCGACGCGGGGGATGAAAACGACGACGCCCGGACCGGCGGGAAGGTGAGTCGGGGCGGGCTAGCGATGCTCGGGTCCCGTCGGGAGGGCGTCGGGGGACTCCCCGCCCGCCCTCGGACCGTCGTCGACGGTGGCACCCACGATCTCGACGCGCAGGCCGTCGTCGCTGTCGGCGTCGAGCCGCACGTCCCACCCGTGGGCCTCGGCCATCACCTTGACGTTCGGGAGCATGCGCCCGGCCTCGGCCGTCGGCACGGCGGTCCCGTAGGCCAGGAACCGGTCCGGATCCGTCCCGTCGAGGGGGACGCCGTCGACCGCGATGACGAGCCGGTCGGGCTCCGACCAGAGGGTCACCGCCGTGGCGTCGACCCGGTCGGCGAAGCCGAACGCGTTCTCGAACAGGATGCGCAGCCGGACCCGTTCGGCCCGGACGACGTCGGCCGTCTCGATCGCGAGCGACACGTCCGTCGGCGCGACGTCCTCGAACGCGTCCCGCGCCACGTCGTCGACGGCGAGCGGGCGGGTCCGGTCGACGGAGCGGCTGTACTGCGCGAGGTTGGCGAGGTCGTCGACGACGGCGGCCATCAGGTCGTTTGTATCCGACGCGATCCGGAGCGACCGGCGGGCCCGGTCGACGTCCCCGTCGTCAAGCGCTCGGCCCGCGATTTCGACGCGCCCGTCGACGACGTTGAGTTTGTTGCGCAACTCGTGACGGATGGCCTCGGCGAACGAGCCGAGCCGGTCGTTCTGACGCCGGAGCTCCCGACGCCGGCGCTCGATGGCCGTCACGTCGGCGAAGGCGATCAGTCGGGTGATGTCGGTCTGGCCGAGCGTGAACGCGGTGTCGCTCGCGAGGTAATACCGCGGCTCGTCGCCGCCGTCGGCCTCGATGATCGGCTCGTCGGTCTCCAACGCCGCCGCAACGTCCGGGAGCGCCTCGGAAAGTGGGCGCCCGGCGGCGTCCGCGAGGTCCGGGAACAGCTCCGTCGCCCGGCGGTTGTACTCGCGGATCCGGTCGTCGTCGTCGAGATGGATCATCGGCCGGTCGGCGTCCCCGTCGAGTTGGACCGCCAGGAACCGCTCGTCGAAGACGTATAGCACCCCGAGGGCGAAGACGACGACGCCGAGCGGTTCGTAGTTGATGTCGAGCAACAGCGGCGTCGTGTACCCGACGATGTCGAGAACGACCGGGAGACCGGTGACGGCGACGAGGGCCCCGAGCGGTCGGGTATCGTAGCTGGCGTCGATGAAAGTCTCGTACAGCATGAACAGCCCGATGGCGACGAGAGCATAGGAGAGGCCGGTGACGATCCAGTGGGCGGGCTCGTGCTGGACCGTCACGTGCGGGAACGGCGTCGTCACGAACGCGGTCGTGAAGTAGTACCCGTGGAACGGGTTGGTGATCTTGATCCCGGTGATGGCGAGGTAGACGGCGACCGCGGTCCAGCGGTAGGTAGCGTTGCGGTGGAGCGACCGGCCGGTGTAGGCCGAACAGAAGTACAGCCACGCGCCGACGGTGGACAGGCCGACGATCAGGCTCTGCACGTAGGCGACGTACTTCACTCCGGGGTCGGAGGCGACGAGGAAGACGAGTTCGAAGAGGGCCCAGCCGCCGCTCCCGGCGAGGAGGCCGACGAGCCCGCGGCGGGTGTCGGCGTCCTCGACGCGAACGGCCCGGCGGAGCCCGACGACGCACCCGACGACGGCCAGGCTGTAGGCGAGGACGTACGCGGCGAAGGCCGGACCTCCGTCGGTTATCATTGATGTTAACTGGGCTTTGAACCACATCACTCTGACGGCATGCCGAACGTTCGCCGGAAGGTTCCGGCGGCGCTGACCGCCCGACGGGAGCGTGACTACGCCGTCGGAACGGGAGCCGACGGCTGGACCGGGAACGGGGCGGAGCGCCGCGCCCCCGACTGGTCACATGAAGTCCGCGATGCCGCTCTGCTTGTTGGTGTCGTCCTCGAAGACCCGCTCGATCGAGCGGTCGAGGATCTCCAGGCGCTGTTTGGTGTACTCCCGGCAGTCGTACTCCTCGGCGACGCGGAGCGCGGGCTCCATGTACTTGTTGACCGAGCCCTCGTGGACGGTGAGGTTCACCCGGCCGCCACACTCCCGGCAGTCGCCGGTCAGGGGCATCCGGCGGTACTTCTCGCCGCAGTCGAGACACCGGGTCTCCTGGCGCGAGAACGCCCGCAGGTTGCCGATGAGGTCGGGGAGGAAGTGGTACTCGATGATGCGCTCGGCCACGTCGGACTCGTCGACGGCCCGGAGTTTCCGCGCCAGTTCCAGTTGCGCGTCGGTCTTCTCCATCATGCTCCCGAGCGTCTTGTACGCCGAGAGGTCCGGGCCGAGCGCGATGTCGCCGGTGTCGTGGGTGTGGTCGAACCCGCGGTACTGGTCCTCTGTCCCGACCGTCGACTCCGCGAGGGTCACCGCCACGTCCTCCGGGTCGGCCATCTCCCGGGTCGCCTCGTAGAACTCGGGCGGGTACTCCTCCACGACGTCGACGTTGTGCGCCTCGTCGTCGATCTCGGCGGGGTCGACCCGGGAGGACATCACCAGCGGCGCGTCCATCTGCCCGCCGCGCTTGTCCGGCAGGTACTCCTTCGAGAAGTTGAGCAGGCCGTCCAGGAGGAGCATGACGCAGTCCTCGTCGCCGTCGCAGTTGCGTCGCTTGGCTGCATGAAAATAAGGGTGCGCGTACCCGACCGCCGCGCTCGTGAACCCGACCACCCGGCCGACCACCGCGGCCGACGTGTGGGGCGCCATCCCGAAGACGAGTTCCCCGACCAGGTCGTCGCGCTCCTCGACCTCGTAGAACGGGTCGAGGTCGTAGAACTCCGTCAGGAGGTCGTCGACGAAGTCGGCGGTGCGGAGCATGTGCTCGGCGGCGCCGTCCGAGAGGACGACGTCCTGGACCCGGAGCTCGACGAGCTGGTCGTCGAACCGGAGCGGGTCGCCGTTCACGTCGGTCTCGTAGCCGAGCGCCCGGAGCCGGTCGGCGTCCACGTCGAGTTCCCGGGGGCGGACCGCCGTCACGGGCAGGTCGGTCATGTCGTAGCGGACGGTGCCGTCCTTGAACGCGGTCACGCCGTGCTTGGCGCGGAGGACGCCCTTCGCCAGCGGCTCGGGCGTCTTGTTCGCCGAGGAGAGCCCCTTGACGCCCTTGAGGATCTCGAAGGCGCTCTCGCGTTCGCCGACCGCGTCGAGCGCCTCGCGGTAGTGCTCGTCGAGCGGGACCGACCACTCGTCGGCGCTCGACACGTCGCGGTCACAGCGGTCACAGCGGACCCGGCCGGACTCGTCGGGGTCGACGACCCGGCCACACGAGTCACACTCGTAGCGTGGGTCGGTGTGGCCGCCGCAGTCGGGACACTCGAGCCGGTAACCCTCGCGGCCGCAGTCGCGACACTCCCGGCGGCCCAGCCGGAACTCGAGGGCGTCGCCGCCGGGAGTGCCGGCCTCGCCGGCGGCGGCCGCGACGTCGCGCTGCGGGCCGCCCGCGGGGCCCACGGGGAACAGCGAGTGAACGGCCGGGGAGAGGTCGCGGCTCTCCGATTTCTCGGGGCGGCCCATCCGGTTGCCGATCCGGGTCGGCGCCCGCTCGCGGACCGCGAAGGGCGCGACGGCGTTGACCGCGCGGATCGCGTTCTCCCCGTCGGCGTACGCCCGGGCCTCGTCGGGCAGGCGCTCCCACGTCCGATCGAGGTCGGCCGTGAGCCCCAGTGACCGGACCAGCGGCTCCCACTCCGGCACGCGCAGGCCGCCGTCGGTCCGGCGGTGCTCGACGAGCAGGCGCTCCAGGGTCCGGCGGACGGCCGGGTCGTCGTCGAGGCGGAGGACGCCGGCGTCGCCGCGCGGGTCGTCGACGACCGCGCCGCCGTCGGGTTCGGCCGCGACGACCGTCCCCGCGGCGGCGGCGTCCGCGAGCGCCGCGAAATCCTCGACCGAGACGTCGTGCCACAGGTAGGTGTAGGCCGGGTGGAGCGGCGCGTCGTGCTCGGTCGCCCACCGGATCGCCTCGGCCGGCGTCGGGTCCCGGAGGTCGACGTGCGGGTCGTCACGGAGCGCCCGGACGTCGGCGCCGGTCGCCTCGAACTCCGAGATCCACCACTCGTAGACGTACGAGGCGGGGGCGAGCGGGTGGTTGTTCTCGACGAACTCGCCGTAGTTGACGAGGTACTCCCCGAGGTCGATGACCTCCTCGACGCCGTTGCGGACCGCGACGGCCTCCTCCGGGTCGTCGATGCGGCGCACCTCGCCGTTGGCCAGGCGGACGGTCGGCCCCTCGATGGAGTCGACGGGGACGACGCCGGCGGCCTTCCCCGGCCGCTCGGTCTTGATCTGCGTGCCGGTGGCGAGGAAGTCGTCCACGAGGTGCATCGTCGCCGGGTGGACCCCGGCGGTGGCGAAGCCGTGGTTGCGCGCCCGGCCGTACCGCAGGCGGAAGCCCCCCGGCTCGCTCGGGTGGCCGAACACCGGCCGGCCGGCGATGAGGTCGCGCAGGTACTTCTTCGAGGGCGTCGGGCGCTTCGGCCCGGCGTCGGCCGTGTCGGCGTCGGCGATGGCTCCGTCGTCTCCGCGGTCGCCGTCCGCTCCCCCGTCGGACCCGTCGCCGGCGTCCTCCGCCCCGACGTCGCCGTCGATGAGGTCCTGGAGCCACGGCCAGTCGATCTCGTCGAGTTCACGGGTGTACCGCTGGATCTTGGGGGCCTTCAGCGCGATGCCCTCGGCGAGGACCAGACACATCCCGCCCCGCGGGTTGTTGGTGTCGACGCGGTCGAGGTCGCGGTAGCCCGACACCTCCGCGTCGCCGGTGGCCTCGCCGTCGAGCATCACGGGCATGTGCTCGGCGACGAAGCGGGCCTCGTCGTCGCTGGGGGAGTACTGGAGGCCGGTCTCCTCGTCGTAGAGCGTGACCTCCTCGGCGTAGCGCTCCACCTCCGCGTCCCGGGCGCGGTAGTCGTCGAGGTCGAGGAGCGTGCGGGCGTAGTCCGCGACCAGCACCGAGAGCGCCTGGGCGGTCCCGCCCGCCGAGCGGATCGGACCGGCGTAGTAGACGTTGACGAACTCCGTCCCGTCGTCGTTTTCCAGCACCTCCACCCGGTCGATGCCCTCGATGGGGGCGGCGACGACGCCCTCGGTCAGGAGGGCGACGGCGGTGCGGACCGCGCCCTCGACCTTGCCGGCGCGGGTGTCGTAGTCGCCGACGCGGCCCTCGGCGAAGTCCCGGGCGAGTTCGAGGGCGGCCTCCTCGCGCGAGAACTCCCCTTCGAGCTCCCGGACCCGCTCGGCGACCCCCGGGATGCCGAGGACCTTCTCGACCCGGTCGGCCATGTCCGTCGCGACGGGAATCTCGACGTCGGTGACGGGGTCCCGACCCCGGGCGCGGGCGGCGCCGGCGACCGAGAGCGTCTCGTCCAGCCGGGACTCGATGGTCTCGAAGTACCGCTCGTCGTCGGGGCGCATCAGCTCGGCCAGGGGCCGACGGCGCGGTCGTGCTCCGGGGACTCGTCGAACCGTGTGGCTGTCGGGGCCCGTGCGTCCATGCCCTCCGAAACGGGAGCGGGGGAAAAAAAGGTGGGCGTCGACGGCCACGCCGTTCGGCGGCGGGGACCGGGACCGGGACCGGTTCCGCGGATCGGGGACTCAGCGCCAGTCGTCGAGGATCGGGGCGTGGGCCTCGGGCATCGAGAGCCAGGCGTCGTCACACCCCACGTCGGCGATGACGAACTCCGCGGCGTCGATGGCGGCCATCACGTCGGCACCGTCCGGCGGCGTGGCAGAGCCTGCCATGATTGATAATGAATACCACACGCATAAAAGCCCATCGGATTCCCGACGGGGAGCGGGACGGGGACGAGCGGCGCGATGGGCGGCCTCCGGCCGTGTCGCAGGGTACAAGGGGGGTGACGGTGTACGGCTCGGGTATGCGAGTAGCCGACGCGATGACGCCGCGCTCCGAGGTCGTCACCGTCGAACTCCCGGGTCGGCGGGACGACGTGCTCACCTACCTCCAAGAGCGCGGGTTCTCCTCCGTCCCCGTGGTGAAGGAGACGGCGGACGGGGAGGAGTACCGCGGGCTCGTGTCGCGGGGCGACCTCATCGACCAGCCCGACGAGGACCAGCTCGCGATGCTGCTGCGCGAGGTGCCGACGACGACCGGCGACGCCGACCTCCGCGAGGTCGCCCGCCTGATGCGCGAGGAGGACGCCCGGCGCATCCCCGTGGTCGACGGCACGCTGGAGGGCATCATCACGGTGACCGACGTGGTGCGGGCCATCGCGAACGGCGAGGGCGACGGCGACCGGCCGGTCGGGGACCTGGCGACCCGGGAGGTCAACACCACGTGGGCCGGGACGCCGCTCCCGGTCGCCGAGCGCGGCATCGGGTACGCGGAGGTCCCGTACGCGGTTGTGCTCGACGACGGGGCCGACATGTGCGGCATCCTCACCGAGGTGGACGTCATCGACGTGGCCCGGGTCGTCGAGGGCGAGGACGACACGGGCGAGTCCATCGCCGACGAGGACGACGACTGGATGTGGGAGGGCATCAAGGCGGTGGGCAACCGCTACTTCCCGACCCGGAACGTCGAGATTCCGGCCGAGCCGGTCCGGGAGTTCATGAGCGCCGACGTGCTGACCGTCTCGAGGCACAAGACCGCCGCGGAGGCCGCCCGGCTGATGCTCCGGGAGGACGTCGAGCAGGTCCCCCTGACGAGCGGCGGGTCCCTCGCCGGCATCGTCCGGGACGTGGACCTGCTGGAGGCGGTATGAGCGGGCCGCGCGACGCCGGGACCGCCCCGGGGGCGTGACGGAACTCCGCCGGCGGCTGGTCCACGCGAGCGGGGCGGTCATCCCGACCTCCTACCTCGCCGGGGTCCTCGACTGGACCGGCGTCCGGGCCCTGCTCGGCCTCGGGCTCGCGGTCGCCGCGGTCCTCGAGTTCGTCCGGCTCACCGTCGGGCTGGACTGGTGGGTGTACGACCAGCTCACCCGGGAGTACGAGTCCGACAACGTGGCGGGGTACGCGCTCTACTTCCTCTCCAGCGCCGCCGTGGCCCTGGCCTTCCCGCCCCACGTCGCGGTTCCCGGCCTCCTGATGCTTGCCGTCGGCGACCCGATCAGCGGCCTGCTGGCCTCCCGGGGCGTCGAGGAGGGGAAGTCCCCGCCGGTCCTCGCGGCGATGTTCGGCGTCTGCTTCGCCCTAGCGCTCCCGACGCTCCTGCCGGCCGCCGGGACGCCCCTGGCGCTGGCGGCCGCGGCGGCGGGGGCGCTCGGGGCGACCCTCGCCGACGGGCTCAAACCCGTCGTCGCGGGCTACGTCGTCGACGACAACCTCTCAATCCCCCCGGCCGCGTGCGTCCTGATCCGGGCGGTCCTGTGGCTCGGGTAGCGCCGTCCCGGAACGTTTTAATATCGTTCGTTCGCTATTGGCTGGTGATGACCGGGACTCGTCGCCCCGCTCTTGCCCCCGCCCGAGTCCCGCGACCGCGACCGGGCCGTTAGGCCCGTCGCAACCCACCCCCCCCTCGTCCTCGCCGTTCCCGTCCGACCGTGCTCCGGTTACCGCCGCGTCCGCGATTTCGTTTCCATCTTTATTCCGGTGAATTTAATACTCTCAGGCGCCGAGCGTGGGACACATGACACGCGTGGCACTCGCGTTCTCCGGCGGCCTCGACACCACCGTCTGCGTCCCGCTCCTCGAGGAGGAGTACGGGTACGACGAGGTGGTCGGGGTGACGGTGGACGTCGGTCAGCCCGAGGAGGAGTTCACCGAGGCCGAGGAGACCGCGGCGGCACTCGACCTCGAACACCACGTCGTCGACGCGAAGTCGGAGTTCGCGGCGCTCTGTCTGGACGCGGTCCGGGCGAACGCCACCTACCAGGGCTACCCGCTCGGGACGGCGCTCGCCCGCCCGGTCATCGCGGAGGCCATCCTGGAGGTCGCCGAGGCCGAGGGCTGCGACGCGCTGGCCCACGGCTGTACGGGCAAGGGCAACGACCAGTTGCGGTTCGAGGCGGTCTGGCGCGCTTCGGACCTGGACGTGGTCGCGCCGGTCCGCGAGATGGGCCTGACCCGCCAGTGGGAGCAGGAGTACGCCGAGGAGCGGAACCTCCCCGTCGAGGGGGGCAACGAGGGCGAGTGGAGCATCGACACCAACCTCTGGTCGCGGTCGGTCGAGGGCGGCGACCTCGAACACCCCGAGTACGTCCCCGGCGAGGAGATCTACGAGTGGACGAGCGCCCCGACCGGCGACGTCGAGGAGGTCGAGATCGAGTTCCAGGAGGGGTACCCCGTCGCCGTCGACGGCGAGGAGCTGGAGCCCGTGGCCCTCATCGAACGCCTCAACGAGCGGGCGGGCGCCCACGGCGTCGGGCGGACCGACACGATGGAAGACCGGATGCTCGGGCTGAAGGTGCGCGAGAACTACGAGCACCCGGCGGCGACGACGCTGCTTTCCGCCCACGAGGCCCTGGAGGGACTCGTGCTCACCCGGGAGGAGCGGTCGTTCAAGACCCAGGTCGACCAGCGGTGGGCCGAGAAGGGCTACCAGGGGCTGGTCTCGGCGCCCCTCGTGGGGGCCCTGGAGGGGTTCATCGAGGCCACACAGGAGCGCGTCACCGGCACCGTCACGATCCGGTTCGAGGGCGGACAGGCCCGCCCGGTCGGCCGGTCGTCGCCCTACGCCGTCTACGAGGAGGCCTTCGCCTCGTTCAACACCGAGGACGTGGGCGGGATCAGCCAGTCCGACGCGACGGGCGTCGCCAAATACCACGGTTTCCAGGAGCGGTTCGCCAACCGCGTGACCGAGGCCGTCCGCGCCGGGGACCGCCTGGCGGCCGACGGGAGCGGGGAGGCCGCCGCCGGGAGCGAGGAGGACTGATGCCCGGCGAGGAGCCCGCCGAGCCGGTCGTCCGCCGCGACCGCTTCAGCGGCGGCCCCGCCCGCGGGTTCCTCTCCAGCCTCGCCGCCGACCGGCGCATCTTCGCGGCCGACCTCGCGGTCGACCGCGCCCACGTCGTGATGCTCGCCGAGCAGGGGATAGTCGACGGGGCGACGGCCGGCGAGATCCTCGCTGCCCTCGACGACGTGGAGGACGCGGGCCACGACGCCCTCCCCGAGGGCGAGGACGTCCACGAGGCCATCGAGGCGGCGGTCATCGACCGGGTCGGAGCGAAGGGGGGGCGGATGCACACCGCCCGGTCGCGCAACGACGAGGTGGCGACCTGCATCCGCTACCGTCTGCGGGAGGACCTCCTCGACGCCGTCGAGGCGACCCTGGCGCTCCGGGAGGCGCTGCTGTCGGCCGCAGAGGGCCACGAGGGGACGGTGATGCCCGGCTACACCCACCTCCAGCCCGCCCAGCCGACGACCGTGGCCCACTACCTCGCGTCCTACGAGTCGGCGGTCCGGCGGGACACTACGCGCCTGCTCGACGCCTACGGCCGCGTCAACCGGTCACCCCTCGGCGCGGCCGCCTTCGCGGGCACGACGTTCGACGTGGACCGCGAGCGGACGGCCGACCTGCTCGGGTTCGACGGCGTGATCGAGAACGCCACCGACGCCGTCTCGGCGCGGGACTTCCTCGTCGAGTCCGCGGCGGCGCTCGCGGCGCTCGCGACCACGTGCTCGGGACTGGCGGAGGACCTCGTCGTCTTCGCGAACCGCGGGTTCGTCGACCTGGCCGACGACTACGCCTCGACGTCCTCCATCATGCCCCAGAAGAAGAACCCCGACACGCTGGAGCTCGTCCGGGCGACGGCGGGCGACGCCGTCGGCGAGCTGACGGGGCTGCTGACGACGCTGAAGGGCCTCCCCCGGGCGTACAACCGCGACCTCCAGGGCGCGACGCCCCACGCGTGGGAGGCGGTCGACGCGGTCCGCGAGGCGACCGACGTCTGTGCCGGCGCCGTGGCGACGACGGCGTGGAACGAGGGGGCGCTCGACGACGCGGCCGGCGAGGGGTTCTCGACGGCCACGGGCGTCGCCGACCTGCTGGCGTCGTCGGGCGTCCCCTTCCGCACGGCCCACGAGGTCGTCGCCGAGGCGGCCCGCGCGGGCGGCGACCTCGGGGCGCTCGACGACGCCGCCCGCGAGGCCCTGGGCGAGTCGCTGTTCGAGCGGGTCGACCGGGCGACCGTCGAGGCGGCGCTCGACCCCGCCGAGAGCGTCCGGATGCGGGACTCCCGGGGCGGGCCCGCCCCCGAGGCGACCGCCGCCGCGCTGGAGCGGGCGCGGGCGGCGTTCGCCGACGACCGCGGGGCGCTCGCGGACCGCCGGGCGGCGCTCGCCGACGCCGACGACCGACTCGACACGGAGGTGGACCGGTATGTCTGACCCGCCGCCGTCCCCGGAAGGGGACGAACTACCACACACCTGACACGGTTCGGAAGAAACGCTTCGAGAGGCCCCAATAGCTTCGTTAGCCCTATTTGCTGCTTTCTTTCTTCTCGACAAGTTCGACAGGTTTATGTGGAACCCGGCAGAAGTGGACGCTACAATGGCGACGGCAGAATGCGTCGAGTGCGGGGACGAGGTGGCCCTGCACGAGGACCTGGAGGTCGGAGAGATCATCGACTGTGGCACCTGCGGCGCGGAGCTGGAGGTCGTCGACGTCAACCCGCCAGTCCTCGACCGGGCCCCGGAGCTCGAAGAGGACTGGGGGGAGTAAGTTGCGCGTCGGCGTCCTCTACTCCCGGATCCGCAAGGACGAGAAGCTCCTGCTCTCGGAGCTCCGTGACCGGGGCCACGAGGTCGAGAAGGTCGACGTCCGCGACCACCAGTTCGGGCTCCACGGCTCGACCGCGGACGTCGCGGACCTCGACCTCGCGGTCGACCGGTGTCTCTCGACCAGCCGGTCGCTGTACGTCACCCGCTTTCTCGACGCGTACGGTGTGCCGGTCGTGAACGGACCGGAGACGGCGGCGGTGTGTGCCGACAAGGCCCGGAACAGCCTGGCGCTCGCCGGCGCGGGCGTCCCCACCCCCGAGACGGACGTCGCGTTCACCGTCGAGAGCGCGATGGAGTCCATCGAGAAGTTCGGCTACCCCTGTGTCCTGAAGCCCGTCATCGGGTCGTGGGGGCGGCTGATGGCGAAGATCGAGTCGAAAAGCGCCGCCGAGGCCATCCTCGAACACAAGGCGACGCTGGGCCACTACGAGCACAAGGTGTTCTACATCCAGGAGTTCGTCGAGAAGCCCGGGCGGGACATCCGCGTGGTCGCGGCCGACGGCGAGCCCATCGGCGCGATGACCCGCTCGTCGGACCACTGGCTGACCAACGCCGCCCAGGGCGGCACCGTCGAGGAGTTCCACGTCGACGGCGAGGTGCGCGACCTGGTCGAGCGGGCCTCGGCGGCGGTCGGCGACGGCCTCCTCGGGGTCGACCTGATGGAGACCGGCGACACCTACACCGTCCACGAGGTCAACCACACGGTCGAGTTCAAGGCGCTCGACTCCTGTACCGACGTGGACGTGCCCGCCCGCGTGGTCGACTGGCTCGAGGAGCGCGCGGCGGCGAGCGAGGAGGCGGAGGCGACCGCATGACGACCGCGAGCGTCGTCGGGGCGAGCGGCTTCACCGGCGGCGAGCTCCTGCGCCTGCTCGACGCCCACCCGGAGTTCGAGCCGGTCCAGGCCACCAGCCGGTCGCGGGAGCGCAAGACGGTCGGGTACGCCCACCCCAACCTCCGGCACCTCGACCTGCGCTTTACCGACCCCGCGGACCTGGACGACGTCGACGTGCTGTTCGCGGCGACGCCCCACGGCGTCTCGATGGAGCGCATCGACGACTTCCGGGCGGCCGCGGACACGGTCGTCGACCTCTCGGCGGACTTCCGGCTGGACGACCCCGCGGCCTACGACGAGTGGTACGACGGCCACGACCGGCCGGAACTCCTGGAGGAGTCGGTCTACGGCCTGCCCGAGGTGACCCGCGAGGAACTGCGGGGCGCCGACCTCGTCGCCACCGGCGGGTGTAACGCGACGGCGACCATCGTGGGGCTGAAGCCGCTGTTCGACGCCGGCCTCCTCGACGGCGACGAGGACGCGGTGATCGACGTCAAGGTCGGGTCCTCGGAAGGCGGCGCGGGTGGGGGCGACGCCTCCTCGCACCCCGAGCGGTCCGGCGTCGTCCGCCCGTACGCGCCGACGGGTCACCGCCACGAGGCCGAGATCGAGGCCCACCTCGGGCTCTCGGTCTCCTTCACCGTCCACGCGGTCGACATGGTGCGGGGCGCGAGCGCGACCTGCCATCTCTTCCCGGACGACCCGGTGACGAAGGGCGACCTCTGGAGCGCCTACCGCGACGCCTACGGCGAGGAGCCGTTCGTCCGCCTGGTGGCCGGCGGCGGGGGGGTATACCGCTACCCCGAGCCCAAGGCCGTCGCAGGGACGAACTACGCCGAGGTCGGGTTCGAGGTCGACCCGACGAACGAGCGGGTCGTGGTCTTCTCGGCCATCGACAACATGATGAAGGGCTCGGCGGGCCAGGCGGTCCACGCCGCCAACGTCGCGCTGGGCTTCGAGGAGACGGCCGGGCTCGACGGCCACGGGTTCCACCCGGTGGGCGCGCCGTGAGCCGCCCGTCGCTCGGGAGGGGATCGCGGTGACCACGGTCACTGCGTTCTCCGTTCGCGGCTCGCGGGAGGGATCGCCGTGACGGTCGTCGTCAAGATCGGCGGCGCGAGAGCCGTCGACCCGGCCGGCGCCGCGGCCGACGTCGCCGCCATCGCCGAGGACGAGCGCGTCGTGGTCGTCCACGGCGGATCGACGGCGGTCGACGACCTGCTCGACCGCCTGGGCATCGACCCGGAGTACGTCGAGACGCCGGGCGGCGTCACCGGTCGGTTCACCGACGCGGAGACGATGGAGGCGTTCACGATGGCGATGTCGCGGGTGAACACCGACCTCGTGGCGACGCTCCGCGAGGCCGGCGCCGACGCCCTCGGGCTCTCCGGGGTCGACGGCGGCCTGCTGACCGGCGCCCGGAAGTCGGCGGTGCGCGTGGTCGAAGACGGCAGGAAGAAGATCCGCCGGGGCGACCACTCGGGCACCATCGATCGGGTGAACGACGACCTGCTCGCCGGCCTCATGGACGACGGCTACACGCCGGTCGTCGGCCCGCCGATGCTGGCCGACGACGGCGTGCCGGTGAACACGGACGCCGACCGCGCGGCCGCGGCGGTGGCGGGGGCGCTGGGCGCGCGCCTGGTCCTCCTGACCGACGTCGCGGGCGTCTACGCCGACCCCGACGACCCCGCGACCCGCATCGAGGACGTGACCTCGCCCGATGGGTTCGCCGCCCTGGAGGACGCCGCGGAGGGGTTCATGGGCCGCAAGGTGATGGCCGTCGAGGAGGCGCTCGCCGCGGGCGCGGCGGAGGCGGTCGTCGCGAGCGCGAACGCCGAGCGGCCGGTTCGAGCGGCGCTCGACGGCGACGGGACGCGGGTGACCCGCGCGGCCGTCGCGAGCGAAGGGACGACAAGCGAGTGATGGAACGATGAGCGGATTCGTCTTCTCCGAGAAACCGATCGGGATCGAGCGCGGCGCCGGCCCGTACCTCTACGGGACGGACGGCACGGAGTACCTCGACTTCGGCGCGAGCTACGCCTGTACGCCGGCGGGCCATTGCCCGCCACGCGTGGTCGAGGCCGTCGAGGAGCAGCTGTCGGATCTGCTGTACGTCCAGGCCTCCTATCCGGTCGCGTCCCGGACCCGGCTGTACGACCAGCTGGCGGCGCTCGCGCCCGGCGACGTCGACAAGGTGTGGCTCTGTAACTCCGGGACCGAGGCCAACGAGGCGGCGATGAAGTTCGCGCGCTCGGCGACGGGCCGGGAGAAGATCGTCGCCACCCGGCGCGGGTTCCACGGCCGGACGCTCGGCGCGCTGGCGATGACCTGGAAGGACAAGTACCGGGCGCCGTTCGAACCGCTCGCCGGCGGGATCGAGTTCGTCGACTACGGCGACGAGGAGGAACTGGCAGAGGCCGTCGACGACGAGACCGCGGCGGTCTTCCTCGAACCCGTCCAGGGCGAGGGCGGCATCCGGCCGGCCCCGACGGGCTACCTGGAGGCCGCCCGGGACCTGACCGACGACGCGGGCGCGGCGCTCGTGTTCGACGAGATCCAGACGGGGATCGGCCGCACGGGGACGCTGTGGGCCGCCGAGCGCGCCGGGGTCGTCCCCGACGTGCTGACGGCGGCGAAGGGCATCGCCAGCGGCCTCCCGCTGGGGACGACCCTCTGCAAGGAGTGGATCGCCGAGGACGCGGGCGACCACGGTTCGACGTTCTCCGGCGGGCCGGTGGTCTGTGCCGCGGCGGAGGCCACCCTCGACGCGGTCGTCGAGGAGGACCTGCCAGCGCAGGCCAACCGCGTCGGGTCCTACCTCGTCCAGGAGCTCCGGAACGCCGACGTCGGCGCCCGCGAGGTGCGGGGGCTGGGCCTGATGATCGGCGTCGAGGTCAAGCGGGGCGCCAACCGCATCCTGCGGGACCTCGCGCTCGAACACGAGGTGCTCGCCCTGCCCGCGGGCCGGACGGTCGTCCGCCTGCTCCCGCCGCTCGTGGTCGAGGAGTCACACGCCGACCGGGTGGTCGAGGCGCTGGAGGCGTCGACGTGAGCGCGAACGACGCGGCGGCCGAGCGCCCGGCAGGCGTCGACGGCGAGGCCCGCGAACTCCTCTACGACCTCGTCTCCACGCCCTCGCCGTCGGGCGAGGAGCGGGCGGCGAGCGAGCGGCTGGCGGCCTTCTTCGAGGCACACGGCCGCGAGGTGTGGCTCGACGAGGTGGACAACGTGCGCGCGCCGGCGGACGACGCCGTCCTGCTCACCTCCCACGTCGACACCGTTCCGGGGGAGATCCCGGTCGAGGTGCGCGACGGGGCGGGCGCGTACGACGGGGGACCGACGCTGTGGGGCCGCGGGAGCGTCGACGCGACGGGGCCGCTGGCGGCGATGGCCGTCGCGGCGGTCCGGACGGGCGTCAGCTTCGTCGGCGTCACCGGCGAGGAGACCGAGTCGCGCGGGGCGCGTCACCTGCTCGACACCCGCGAGGCGGCCCCAGACGCCGTGATCAACGGCGAGCCGAGCGGCTGGGACGGCGTGACGCTCGGCTACCGCGGCCTGCTCTCCGGGACGTACGTCCACACCAGCGAGTCGGGCCACACCTCGCGCCCGGAGAACAACGCCATCCAGGACGCCATCGGCTGGTGGTCCCGGGTCGAGGACCGCGTCGAGAGCGACGAGTGGGTCCCGGTGTTCGAGCGCGTGACGCCCAAGCCCGTCGCCGTCGAGGGCGGCACCACGGAGGACGGCCTCTCGGTCGAGGCCACGATGGACGTGCAGCTGCGCGTCCCCCCGGAGTACACCGTCGAGGAGGTCCGGGAGATGGCCGACGGCGAACTCGACGACGGGACCGTCCGGTGGTCGGACAGGGTCCCGCCGGTGATGACAAGCCCCCGGACGCCGGTCGCCCGGGCGTTCCGGGTCGCCATCCGCGAGGCAGGGGGCGACCCCCGCCTGCTGCGGAAGACGGGCACGAGCGACATGAACCTCTACGCCGGGGCCTGGGACTGCCCGATGGCGACCTACGGCCCCGGGAACTCGGACCTCGATCACGCCCCCGACGAGCACCTCTCGCTGCCGGAGTTCGACCGCGCCGTCAACGTCTTGTCGGACGTCTGTGAACGGCTGGCATGAGCGAACCGCGCCACTTCCTCGACGTGGACGACCTGACGGCGACCGACCTGACCCGGGTGCTCGACCGGGCGGCGGCGCTGAAAGACGACACGACGGGGACGGAACTGCCCCGCAGGACGCTGACGATGGTGTTCGAGAAGCCGAGCACCCGGACCCGGACCTCCTTCGAGACGGGCATGACCCAGCTCGGGGGCCACGCGATCTTCCTGGGGCCGGACGACATCGGCCTGGGCGGCCGCGAGCCGCTGCGGGACATCGCCCGGTCGCTGTCGGGCTACGCCGACGGCATGATGCTCCGCCTGTTCGACCACGCCGACGCCGAGCGGTTCGCCGAGTACGCGACGGTGCCTGTGATAAACGGTCTGACCGACGACGCCCACCCCTGTCAGACGCTCGCCGACCTCCTCACCGTCCGCGAGACGGTCGGGTTCGACGCGCAGGTGGCGTGGATCGGCGACGGCAACAACGTCGCCCAGTCGTTCGTCGTCGGGTGTGCGCTCGCCGGGATCGACCTGACGGTCGCGACGCCCCCGGCGTACGGGATCGACGGGGACGTGATCGAGCGGGCCGCCGACCTCGGCGGCGCCCCGACACTCGTCGACGACCCCGCGGCCGCCGTCGCGGACGCCGACGTCGTCTACACCGACGTCTGGGTGAGCATGGGCGAGGAGGCCGAACGCGACGAGAAGCTCGCGGCCTTCGAGGCCGGCGGCTACCGGGTGGACGAGGACCTCCTCGCGGGGACCGACGCGCGGGTGATGCACTGCCTGCCCGCCCACCGAGGCGAGGAGATCACCGACGCCGTCGTCGAGAGCGACCGGGCGCTGGTCTGGCGCCAGGCCGAGAACCGCCTCCACGCGCAGAAGGGCCTGCTCGTCGAACTCCTCGGGTGAGCTGCGGGGCGGTCAGCCCCCGGCGGCGGTCGTCGCGGGCGTCGCGGTGACGTTCCTGCTCGCCTCGCGGGCCGCCGACAGCCACCCGGGCGTCGGGACGGTCGTCTCGCCGACGCCGGTGACGCGGAGGTCGACGCGGACGGCGAACGGCCGGCCGTCCGCGGTCGTCCCCGTCGCGACGAAGCGGAACGATCGGACGACGCCGTTCCGGTCGACCCGGACGCTGGAGGCGAACCGGGTCGTCGTGGCATCGCCGAAGGCGCCGGACCGGAGATCGCCGGCGGCGGCCGAGAGGACGACGACCGGCGTCCCGCCCACCCGGTCGGTCCCGGTCGGCTCGTAGCGGGCCAGGGACATGTACTCGCGGATGAGCGACGCCCCGGAGAAGTCGGCGCGGCCGACGTAGGGCGTGATCCGGTAGGTGACGTTCCCGTCGACGACCTGCCGGCGGTAGTACCGCTCGTCGTAGTACTCCTCGCGGGTGCGGTTCGGGCGGACGGTCCGGACGTACGTCGGGACCGGGCCGGCGGCGGTGACGACCGAGACGTCGAGGTGCGTCGGGCCGCGCCTGACGGTGGCGTTCATCCGGTAGGACGTCCGGTTGAGCCGCGCGTCGTGGGCCGCGGTCAGGCGCCCGACGTCGACGCCGTCGGCGCTAACGCCGGGGACGGAGGCCGGGTCGAGCGCGGCCGCCGTTGACCGGGGCGTCGGGGTCGGCGTGGCGGTCGGGGTCCGCGTCGGAGTAGGGGTGGACGGCGTGGCGGCGGAGCCACACCCGGCGAGGACGAGCGCGAGGGCGACGAGCGCCGCGGCGGCCGGTCGTGACATCGGACCGCGGTTGGACCCGGATCCACATAGTCGGCGCGCTTCCCCGCGTCAGGCATATATCGCGGGGGCCCCGAGCCCCGGGCGTGTCACGCGACGACGCCGCCGACGGCGACCCGGACATCGCCGGCGTCGGCGGCCGGCGGTTCTTCCCCTACGAGGAGCCGTACCCGAACCAGCGGGAGGCGATGGACGGGGTGGCCAATGCCCTGGCCCGGGGACAGGACGTGCTGCTCGAGGGGGCGCCGGGGACGGGCAAGACCCTCTCGGCGCTGGTGCCGGCCCTGGACCACGCCCGGGAGCACGACCGGACGGTCGTCATCACGACGAACGTCCACCAGCAGATGCGGCAGTTCGTCGAGGACGCGCGGGCCATCAACCGGGAAACGCCCGTCCGCGCCGTCGTCTTCCGGGGCAAGGGGTCGATGTGTCACATCGACGTCGACTACCGGGAGTGCCAGACCCTGCGGGACACGACCCGGTCGCTGGTCGAGGTGGAGAGCGAGCGGGCGGAGCTGGCCCGCCGCGCCGAGGAGCTGAAGGAGGCGATGCGGGAGGGCGAGGACGGTGCCGGCGCGGCCCGCGAGGCGGTGATGGAGGAACTCGACGCCCTGGAGGACGAGGCCGACGAGTTGCGCGAGGGGAGCGTCTGTGACCACTACCGCGCGAACCTCACGCGGGCGACCGACGAGTTCCGCGAGTGGCTCTTCGCCGACGTGCGCACGCCCGACGAGGTCTACGAGTGGGCGGGCGAGCGGGGGTTCTGTGGCTACGAACTGCTGAAGGAGGAGATGGAGGCGGTCGACCTGGTGGTCTGTAACTACCACCACCTGCTCGACCCGACCATCCGCGAGCAGTTCTTCCGGTGGCTCGGGCGGGAGCCCGCGGAGGTGGTGACGGTGTTCGACGAGGCCCACAACGTCGAGAGCGCGGCGCGGGAACACGCCTCCCGGGCGCTGACCGAGCGGACCGTCGAGAGCGCCGTCGCGGAGTGCGAGGCGGCCGACGAGGCGGGCGCCGACCGAGCGCGGAACGTCTTCGAGGCGTTCCTGACCGCGCTCCGGGAGACCTACGACGACGCTCTCGGGTTCGGGGAGCGCGAGCAGGTGGGCGAGGACTGGTACGACCTCTCGGTCGCCAACGACGACCGGCGCGACGACCTCACCCTCGCCTTCCTCGACGCCTACGAGGGGCCGGGCATCGAGGCCGACGTCGACCACGCGCTCCGGCTCGGGACGACGCTCGACGAGGCGTACGAGCGGGCGTTCGCCGAGGGTAAGATCACCACCCGGCGGGAGTGTGAGACCCTGCAGGTCGCCGGGTTCCTCGAGGCGTGGATGGATGCCGGTGGCGACCCCGGGCGCCATCCGATGGTCTCGGTGCGACGGGACGCGGGGACCGGGGAGGTGTACGGCCGGGCGGAGCTGTACACCTGCATTCCAAAGGACGTGACCGCGGACCTGTTCGACCGGGTCCACGCGAGCGTGCTGATGAGCGCGACGCTTCGGCCGTTCGACGTGACCGAGGCGGTGCTGGGGCTGGACGACCCCGTCACGATGGCATACGGGCTGACCTACCCCGAGGAGCGCCGGCGGACCTACGCGGTCGAGGCGCCGGCGCTGTTCGCCAGCGACCGCGACGACCGCGCGGTCCAGGAGACGGTGGCGGCGACCCTCGCCGACGTCGTCCGGTTCGTGCCCGGGAACGTCCTCGCCTTCTTCCCCTCCTACGGCGAGGCCGAGCGCTACCACGACCTGCTGTTCGACGGCGGCGACCGGGACGCGACGGCCTACCTCGACCGACCGGGGACCCGCGCCCAGGGGCTGCGCGAGCGGTTCGTCGACGACGACGACGGCGTCCTCTTCACGTCGCTGTGGGGCACCCTCGCCGAGGGGGTGAGCTTCGACGGCGACGACGCCCGCGCCGTCGTCGTGGTCGGGGTCCCGTACCCGCACCTGGACGAGCGCACGGAGGCCGTCGAGTCGGCCTACGACCGGGCGTACGCCGACCGCTCCCGGTCGGGGTGGGATTACGCCGTCGAGATCCCGACCGTCCGCAAGACCCGACAGGCGCTCGGTCGGGTCATCCGCTCGCCCGACGACTTCGGGGTCCGGGTGCTGGTCGACAAGCGGTACACCCGCGAGAGCCGCGACATGGGCGAGTACGGCGTGCGCGACACGTTCCCCGGCGAGGAACGGGACGAACTCGTCGACGTCGCCCCCGGGAAGCTGAAGTTCGGCCTGCTGAACTTCTTCCGCGACCTCGGGGCCTACGACGGGACGCCGCCGACGCCCTGACGGGTGGGCGGCGCGGCCGGGGATCGTCACCCCCGGCCGGCTGGGAGGGTGATCGACCCGACCCGTTCGCCGTGCTCGGCGTCCCAGCAGTCGAGCCGCGAGACGGTCCAGGTCACGGGGTCGACCTCGCGGGTCGCCAGCCGTTCGGCCGCGTCGACGGGCCCGCCGCGCGCCAGGGTCACGTGGGGGACGTACGCCTCGCCCTCCAGGCCCGGAATGGCGCCGAACCGGTCGACGAGGCGGCGGTGGAGCCGGCGGAGGCCCGGGCTCTCGACGGCGAGGTAGACCACCGGCCCCGGCCCGCGCTCGGGGCGCTCGAAGTAGTCGACGCCGGCGATGCGGGCCTCGACCGCGGGGGCGCCTGCGAGCGCCTCCCGGACGGCGACCCGGTCGACGCGGTCCTCGAACCGCTTGACGACGAGCGAAGGGCGGTCCCGGCGCCGGTCGAAGGCGGCGAGCGCCGGGGCGAGGTCGGCCGCGAGGCGGCGGGCGGCCCCCGGTGCCGGTGCGTTCAGGCTGTCCACGCCGGCGGCAGGCGAGCGGCGGGGATGAGGGTGTCGGTCCGGCGGACGGTCCCGGGGGGCGTCAGATCCGGTCGAGCAGGAACAGGACGATGAGGACGAGCACGACGACCCCGAGGAGCGGGCGCAACAGGGCAAAGAGCGGGCCGAAGACGACCTCCAGGAGGACGTCGAGCACCTCCAGCGCGAGCCAAACGACGACCAGTACCAGCACGAGCTTCAGCAGGTCGTCGGTGTCGACGCCGGCGCGATCCATGCCGCGGATCGGTCGGGCGCGGGCAAAAGGGTGGTGGCAGGCGGCAAGCTGATTCGGCAACCACTATGTCGCTCCGTGTTCGAGACGAGGTATGGACATGGGGGTCGTGCCGGCCCGGCCCGCGCTCGCGGCCGTGCTCGTCGTCGCGCTGGCGCTCGGGGGGGCGGCCGGGACGGCCGGGGGCACGGCGAGCGCCGAGCCGGGGAGCGGGCTGGTCCCCCAGACCGGCGACGTCGACCCGGACGGCGTCGTGCTGCGGGCCGACGTGGCCGAGAACGGCACGGCCGCCTGGACCGTCGAGTACCGGATTAGGCTCGACGACGCGAACGTGACGGCGGCGTTCGACGGGCTCCAGGCCGACATCCGGTCGAACCGGAGCGCGTACGTCGACCGGTTCGCCAGACGGATGGCGGGCACGGTGTCGACGGCGGAGAACGCCACGGGCCGGGAGATGCGGCTGGCGAACGTGACCGTGACCGCCGAGCGGCGCCAGCTCCCGCAGTCGTACGGCGTCGTCAGCTACCGGTTCGAGTGGCACGGCTTCGCCGCCGTCGACGGCGAGCGGCTGATCATCGGCGACGCGCTCGCGGGGCTCTTCCTCGACGCCGAGAGCCGGCTGGTCGTCTCGTGGCCGGAGGGGTACAAGACGACCGCCGTCAGTCCGGAGGGGTACGAGAAACGGGAAAGGGCGGTGGTCTGGGAGGGGCCGGTCGACTTCGGGCCCGACCAGCCGCGGGTCGTCGTCCGGCCCGGCGGGGGGCTGCCGGCGAACGCGGTCGCCGTCGGCCTCCTCGCGCTGCTCGGCGTCGCCGCGGCGGTCGTCCTCTACCGGCGACGCGAGGGGACGACGGTCGCGGAGGGGGCCGGCGGGGAGTCGTCGGAGGCGGGGGCGGGGGCGACCGGGGCGACCGGGGCGACCGAGGCGGCCGAGCCCGCACCCGAGGAACCGCCCGAGGAACTGCTGAGCCCAGAGGAGCGGGTCCTGCGGTTCGTCCGCGAGAACGGCGGGCGGGTGAAACAGCAGGAGGTCGTCACCGAGTTCGACTGGACCGCCGCGCGGACCAGCCAGGTCGTCGGCAGCCTCCGGGACGAGGACCGGATCGAGACGTTCCGGCTCGGGCGCGAGAACGTCCTGACGCTCCCGGAGACGGACGTCGTGGGCGACGACGGCAGGGACGACGACGGCGAGGATGACGAGGGCGTCGACTGGCGGCCCGAGGAGTGACTGCGGCGGTCAGAACTCGGGGTCGGGTTCGGGCGCCACCCCGTCGTCGCCGTCGAGGTCGAACTCCGCGCGCAGCTCGCGGATGCGGTCGCGGACGTCCGCCGCGAGTTCGAACTCCAGGTTGTCGGCGGCCTCACGCATCCGCTCCTCCAGGCGCTCGACGCGGCGGGCGGCCTCGGCGGGGTCGTCGGGGTCGTCCCCGGTCGCGTCGCTCACGTCGGTCTCGGCGCCGGGGAGGCTGGTCTCGCCGACGGCCTTCTCGATGGTCCGGGGCTCGACGCCGTGTTCCTCGTTGTACGCCCGCTGGATCTCGCGGCGGCGGCGGGTCTCCTCGATGGCGCGTTCCATCGCGTCGCTCGGGTCGTCGGCGTACAGGACGACCGAGCCGTTGACGTTGCGGGCCGCCCGGCCCATCGTCTGGACGAGGGTGGTCTCCGAGCGGAGGAACCCCTCCTGGTCGGCGTCGAGGATGGCGACCAGCGACACCTCGGGGATGTCGAGCCCCTCCCGGAGGAGGTTGATCCCCACCAATACGGTTATCTCGCCCAGCCGGAGCGCCCTGACGAGTTCGTGGCGTTCGAGCGTGTCGGTCTCGTCGTGCATGTAGGCGACGTCGACGCCCGCCTCCTCCAGGTACTCGGTGAGGTCCTCGGCCATGCGCTTGGTGAGCGTGGTCACGAGGACGCGCTCGTCGTCCGGGGTGGCCGCGATGCGGTCCAGCAAGTCCTCGACCTGGCCCTCCGCGGGCGCGACCTCGACAGCCGGGTCGACGAGGTGGGTGGGCCGAACGATCTGCTCGACCACCTGGCCGGACTCGCGGCGCTCGTAGTCGCCGGGCGTCGCGGAGACGTACAGCGTCCGCGCGGTCTTCTCCTCGAACTCCGCGAAGGTCAGCGGACGGTTGTCGTAGGCCGTCGGGAGTCGGAAGCCGTTGTCGACCAGCGACTCCTTGCGCGACCGGTCGCCCTCGAACTGTCCGCGGATCTGCGGGATGGTCTGGTGGGACTCGTCGATGACACAGAGGAAGTCGTCGGGAAAGTAGTCCAGCAGGGTGTAGGGCGGGTCGCCGGACTCGCGGTCCGAGAGGTGGACGCTGTAGTTCTCGATGCCGGAGCAGTAGCCCGCCTCCCGCAGCATCTCCAGGTCGAAGGTGGTCCGCTCCTCGATGCGCTGGGCGGCGACCATGTCGCCCTGCCGCTCGAAGTACCGCACCCGATCGTCGAGCAGGCCCTCGATCTCGTCGATGGCCCGCTCCAGGCGCTCCTCGGGGATGGAGTAGTGTTCCGCCGGATGAAAGAGGACCGCCGGCTCCTCGGATTTCGCCTCGCCCTCCAGCGGGTCGACCTTGGTCATCCGGTCGACCTCGTCCCCCCAGAACTCCACGCGGACGGCGTACCGTCCGTACATCGGGAACACCTCGACGGTGTCCCCCCGGACCCGGAAGGTGCCGTTGGTGAAATCGACGTCGTTGCGCTCGTAGTTCAGGTCGACCAGGCGCTTCAGGAGCCCCTCGCGCCCGAGGTCGTCGCCCACCTCGACCCGGAGCGCCATGTCCTCGTAGTTCGCGGGGTCGCCGAGCCCGTAGATGGCCGACACGCTCGCGACCACGATGACGTCGTCGCGGGTCAGAAGCGAGCGGGTCGCGGAGTGGCGCAGCCGGTCGATCTCGTCGTTGATCG
>JBDGSZ010000039.1:0-39765 GCA_042217265.1 Haloferacaceae archaeon | reverse complement strand
CGTCCAGGCCCACGGCGGGTTCGGCGTCGCCACCGAGTACGACGTCGAGCGGTACTTCCGCGAGGCGCGGCTGACCCGGCTGGTCCCCATCACCCAGCAGCTTGCGCTCAACTACATCGGCGAGAAGGAGCTCGGCCTCCCGCGGTCGTACTGAGTGCGGGCCGCCGTCGACCGGTTCCGGGAGACATTTGTCCGTCGGTCGCCCGCGGGGAGGTATGGAGGAGACGACAGCGCTCGCGGAGTTCGTCGCGGAAACCGGGTACGGGGACGTGCCCGACCGGGTCCACGAAGCGTCGAAGGTGGCCATCAGGGACTACGTCGGCGTCGCGGTCTACGGGGGCGACCACCCCGTGGGCGACCGCATCGGCGGCTACGTCAGCCGGGCGTTCCCCGGCGACGACGCGACGGTCCTCGACGGGACGACCGCGAGCGCGCCCGGCGCGGCGCTCGCCAACGGCACCTTCGGCCACGCAGTCGACTACGACGACACCTTCGAGTCCATCGTCATCCACCCCACCTCGCCGGTCTTCGCGGCGGCGCTGGCGGCGGGCGAGACGGTCGACGCCGACGGCCGGGACCTGCTCGCGGCCTACGCGGTCGGCTGCGAGGTCGCCTACCGGGTCGGCCACGCCACCTACCCGAGCCACTACGACAACGGCTGGCACAGCACCGGCACCGTCGGGTCGTTCGGCGCGGCCGCCGCCGCCGCGTCGGTCCTCGGCCTGGACGCGGACGCGACCCGCCGGGCGTTCGGCGTCGTCGCCTCCTCGTCCTCGTCGCTCAAGAAGAACTTCGGGACGATGACCAAGCCCCTCCACGCCGGCCACGCCGCCCAGATGGGCGTGCGGGCCGCGATGCTCGCCGACGCGGGCTACACCGCCGACCGGTCGGCGCTGGCGGGCGACATGGGCTACGGCGCGGTGATGACCCTCGACGACGGCTACGACCCCGCGACGGTGACGACGGGCCTCCCGGACCCCAAGGAGTGGGCGGTCGAGGACGTCGGGTTCAAGCCCTATCCCTCCGGCGTCATCACCCACGCCGCGATGGACGCGATGCGTGACCTCGTCACGGCCCACGGCCTCTCGCCGGCGGACGTCGAGCGGGTGGTCGTCACCCTCGAGGAGGCCGCCAACGAGATGCTCATCCACGCCGACGCCGAGGACGAACTCGAGGCGAAGTTTTCCATCGAGTTCTGCCTGGCCGCCGTGTTGCGAGAGGGCGACGCCGGCGTCCACGAGTTCACCGACGAGTACGTCCGGGCCCCCGCCACCCGGGCCGCGATGGAGAAGGTCGAGCGGGACTTCGAGGTCGACCTGTTCGGCGACGACTTCGCCGGCTACGGCGCCCGCGTGGCTGTCGAGACGGTCGACGGCGAGCGGTACGAGGCGGCGGAGCGCCACGCGCCCGGCAGCCCGAACAACCCCGTGAGCGAGGAGCGCCTGGTCGCCAAGTTCGAGGAGGCCGCCGGCGCCGTCCTGAGCGACGACGCCGTCGACGACCTCCGGGCGGCGGTCGAGGGCCTCGAGGCCGACGGGGCGCTGGACCGCCTGCGGGTCGCGGTGCGGGACTGACCGGACGCGCCGCTGGCGGGGTCGGCGCCGATAAAAGAAACGGGGTGGAAGGCGACGGGGCCTACTGGTTCCGGTCGAGGATGGCCTGGATCTCCTCGCCGTACTTCGCGGTCGCGTCCGCGACGGCCTGGTCGAGACCCTTGTCGGACTTCGTCTGGGTGATCTCCTGGTGCATCCGCCGCGGGATCTGGTAGGTGATGGAGTTGGCACCCTTCACCGCAGGGATGGTCGACGGGACGATGTTCTCGATGAAGCCGCCGGCGGCCTGGCGCCAGAACTCGGTGTGCTGCTGGGTCTTGCCGAACCAGTCGACCTCCTGGATGGCGTTCGGGTTGACCGGCACGAACCCGAGCGTCTGGGCGTTCGACAGCGCGTTCTCGGAGTCGGCGACCCAGTAGTTCAGCATGTCGATCGCGGCGTCCTTCCGGGCCTGGTTCCAGTTGGCGTCGGATATGAAGCCCAGGCACGGGAGCCACGAGAGGAACGACTTCGTGCCGCCGTTGTACGGCAGCCCCCACGTGTACCCGCCGTTCTTGAACTGCTGGGGCACCTCGGATCGGTAGTTGGCCCAGAGGTCCGTCGAGTCCTGCACGTGGTTGATGGTGAGCGTCCCCTCCTGGTGCTGGGTGGTGACCTCCTCGTCGCCCTGGTTGATGGAGTTGGAGTGGAAGTACCCCTTCTCGACGTTCCGGAACTGCCACTTGACGGCGTTCCGGCCGGCCTCGGTGTCCAGGGTCTCCTTAGTGCCGTCGACAGAGACGACGCCGGCCTTCGAACCGCCGAACATCGGGATGTAGCCCGATAGGTACTCCTCGTCGGACTGCTTCATCCCGGTGGAGTCCGGGAAGTAGTTGCTCATGCCGCCGCCGCCCCAACTCTTGAGCGGCTTCCAGACGTTGTTCACGTGGCTGCCGCCCTCGGTGACGTCGGGGCTGGTGAGACTACCACCGCTCATGCCGCGGGCGGTGGCCTTGTCGATGCCGGCCTTCTCCAGATGGTTGGTGTTGTAGGCCGGGAGGAACGGTCGGAGGCCCAGCGGGATGGTGACGAGGTTGCCCTTTTCACCCGTGGACTGGGACCCCCAGACGCGGTGGCCATCCATGACGACGTCGGAGACCTTGTCGGCCAGGTTCGAGGACTGGAAGAGGTCGTTGATGACCAGGCCGGCGCCGCCGGCGAGGATGCCGGGCCGGGTCATGACCTCGACCATGTGGGGTACGTCGCCGGCCGCGCGGGCCGAGCGGAACTTCGAGACGACGTCCGTGTACGGCACGCCCCGGATGTTCAGGGTGTTGCCGGTGTCCTCCTGCCACTGACCGAGGATCTCGTTGGTGTACTCCTTCTTGCCGCCGCCCTCGGTGATGTACGAGAGCCACATCCGGAGCGTGACCCCGCTCTGGGCCTGCCCGGTCGTGGTTCCACCGCCGCCACCGCCGCTGGTGGTGGTCATGTCGCCGCCTTCGGTGGTCGTGTCTTCGCCACCGCCGCCGCCCCCGCCGGAACAGCCGGCGAGGCTGCCCATCGTGGCCAGCGCGGCGCTTCCGCCGGCGACCTTGAGGACTGAACGGCGCGACTTGCGATCCGCCTTCTTCTCGGATTTGGTGTTTTCGTCTGTCACACTCTAACGACCCGGGAGGGTATAACTAACATTGTATCATAAACGTTTCCCCATAGTTCCGGCGCGGCCCGGACGGAATCCGGCGGTTTTCCGCGGACCGAGTGGGGGCGACGAGGCCGGCGAAACGGGGGCGGAACGTTTAACACCGACCGATGGAATGGCTTCTGTATGAGTGACAGCCAAGTGTCCATGCAGGGCTACGGGGAACGCGAGCTCCCCGACTACCTCGACCTCGTCGCCAACGTGCTGTACGCCGTGACCGGGCTCCTGTTCGTCGTCGGCCTGTGGGTCGACTGGCAGAACCCCGGGCAGAAAGTCATCGGGATGTTCGCGCTCGACGCCGAACCCAACGCCAACAGCGGGCTGTTCATCGCCGCCGTCATCGTCCTGGCGGTCGCCTACGTCATCTCGAAGCTCGCGGACAAGGTCGTCGAGTGGCGGACCGAGGAGGTCGACGAGACCCAGGAGTGGACCGTCGACGTCGGCGAGTGACGACCCGGTAACCGGCCGGCCGATCCGCTTTTCCCCGCACGACGGACGTCGCCAGTCACCTCCGCCCCCGAGCGTCCGGTCCCGGCCAACGGCTCCGCCGTCGAGCCCTGCGGTCACGGGTGCCGGGGCGACGCCGGAACCGCACGACCGATCCGCGGAACGGGGGTCGAACGCCGACACCGACGCCGGAGCCGCGCGGGCGCTGTACGTGCGCCATGGCATGCGAGGGGCGTCGCGAACACGGGCCGACACGCCGCGATCGTCGGAAGGACGGGGCCCGGAACGGGAAGGGGACCCCTGACGGAAGCGAGAAGCGGGGAACGGAACGAACGGCTGGAACGTGGCGGGGCGTCGGGTCAGCCCTTGACGCCGCCGCCGGAGGAGAGCCCCTCGACCAGGTGGGTCTGGAGGTACATGTACATCAGGATGGGGACGAACATCGAGAGGAAGGTCCCCGCCATGATGTAGTGCAGGTTCTTCACGAAGAACGTCCCGCGGAGCTGGATGATGGCCGGCGCCAGCGTGGTGTGCAGCGGGTCGCTCCCGATGATGAACGCCATCAGGAAGTTGTGCCACGCGAGCAGGAACGCCAGCAGGAAGACGCTCGCGATGGCCGGCCGGCTGAGCGGCAGGATGACGCGGAAGAACGCGCCGATCTGCGTGCAGCCGTCCACGCGGGCCGACTCCTCCAGGTTGGCGGGCAGGTCCTCGAAGAACCCGCGCAACAGCCAAATGTTGTAGGGCAGCGTGAACGCGGTGAACGCCAGGATCATCCCGAGGTAGGTGTTCAGCAGCGTGAGCCGCTGCATCAGGACGAAGATCGGGATGGCCAGCAGGACGATGGGGAAGGTAAAGCCCATGACGCTGAGGACGAACAGCGGCGTCTTCAGCGGGAAGTCGAGCCGGGCGAACGCGTACGCCGAGAAGACGGCCGCGACGGTCGCCAGCCCGGCGGTCCCGACGCTCACGACGGTCGTCGCGAGGAGGTACTCGACGAAGGGGAACGCCTCCCACATCGTCCGCCACGCGCTCAGCTGGTTGAACTGGGCCGTCCCGCTGGACGGGACCAGGGGGGCCTCGCCCAGGATGATCGGGATGAGCGCCCCGAACGGCCGCGGGTCGAACGTCAGGTACGGAATGCCCAGGGAGGTCCGGAAGATCTGTCCCGGCCCCTTCAGGGAGTTGACGCCGGTGTAGTAGACCGGGAGCAGGATCCAGGTCAGGAACAGCGCCAGCGAGACGTACTTCAGCGCCGGCTTGTAGTGGTCCTCCCACGTCAGCCGGGCCTGGCTGCTCTCGAAAGAGAACTCCTCGGTGCTACCGTCCTGCGTCGCCATCTCAGTAGTCCTCCGTTTCGGTCCGGATCCACAGCAGGATCAGCGGGATGATCGACACCGCGAACATCATCCCGAGGGCTGCTGCTCGTCCGAGGCTCCAGTTGCCGAACGCCATGTCGAAGATGACCAGCCCCAGCACGCGGGTGTAGTTCACCGGGCCGCCCTTTGTGGTCGCCAGCGGGATGGCGAGCTTGCCGACGGTGAACACCGTCCGGATCATGACGACCGTGACGATGACCGTCCGCAGGTGGGGCAGCGTGATGAACCGGAACCGCTGGATGGGGCCGGCGCCGTCGACCCGGGAGATCTCGTACAGCGCCGACGGGATGGACTGCACGCCCGCCAGGAAGACGATGTACATGAACCCGAAGTCGCGCCAGACCTTGGCGATGACGACGCCCCAGAACGCCCACGGCTTGTTACCGGTGATGCCGCCCGAGGCCGGGATGTCGAAGAACGTGGAGAAGAACTGGTAGACGATCCCGTACTCGGCGGCCTGCTCCATGATGCCCCACGTGAGGCCGGCGGCGATGGCCGGGCTCGCGTAGCCGGCGAGCATCAGGCCCCGCCAGAACGCCCGGGTCTCGATGCCGAGGCCCGGGAGTTCGAACTTCTCGTTCATCAGCAGGGCCGCCCCGAGCGCGACGACGAGGTCGAAGGGGACGACCAGCAGCTCGTACAGGAGCGTCACCTTGATGCTGAACAGGAACAGCGCCTGTCCGCCCCCGAGCAGCCAGTAGCGGTAGTTCGCGAGGCCGACCCACGGGTCGACCGCGCTCGGGTTGAGCGTGTACTGCTTGAGGCTCAGCAGCAGCCCGTTCTGGATCATCGGGTAGAACACGATGCCCGTCAGGAGCACGAGCGACGGGAGCAGGAACAGGACGCCCTGCACCGAGCCGTACTCCTCCAACACGGAGTCGATGAATCCGCCGAAACCTTCCTTGCGTCGTCCGATTTGATCGACAGCTGACATTACTGATTACTCCCCGTGCCGTCGGCACGTACCGCATGTTCGGATTCGACCCGCTCGTCGGTGACGTTGCGCCACTTGACCACCTTCGGCCCGTCGGGCCGGAAGAAATGGACGTTCTCCCAGTTGACCGTCAGGCCGACCGTGTCGTCCTCGTCGAGCGGCTGGGCCGAGGGGACGACCGCCCGGATCCGCTCGTCGCCGACGTCGAAGTAGAGGATCTGGGTGTCGCCCATCGGCTCGAGGACCTGGATCTCGGTGTCGATCAGGCCCTCGCCGGGCTCGGTGAGGTTGATGTCCTCGGGCCGGACGCCGACGATCACGTCCTCGCCGTCGAGGTCGCGGTTGAGCGCCTCGGCGATCTCGTCCGGGACCTCGAAGTCGAACGGGCCGGTGTCGACGGTGTCGGTCCCGTCGAAGGCCGACTCGAAGAAGTTGATCTCCGGGCTGCCGATGAAGTCGGCCACGAACAGGCTGTTCGGGTCGTGGTAGATGACCTCTGGCGGGTCGACCTGTTCGATGCGGCCGGCGTTCATCACCGCGATGCGGTCGCCCATCGACATCGCCTCCTCCTGGTCGTGGGTGACGAACACCGTCGCCACGTCGAGCTTGCGCTGGAGCTCCTGGATCTCGGTGCGCATCACTGAACGGAGCTTGGCGTCCAGGTTCGAGAGCGGCTCGTCGAGCAGGAAGATGGCCGGCTCGCGCACGATGGCGCGGCCGAGCGCGACCCGCTGTTGCTGCCCGCCCGAGAGCTGGTCGGGGTACCGGTCGAGCAGGTCGCCGATCTCCATGATGTCCGCCGCCCAGCGGACCCGCTCGTCGATGGTCTCCCGGTCGGCCCCGCGCATCTTGAGGCCGAACTCCATGTTCTCGTACACCGTCATCGACGGGTACAGGGCGTAGTTCTGGAACACCATCGAGACGGCGCGGTCCTTGGGCGGGAGGTCGGTCACGTCGTGCCCGCCGAACTCGATCGTGCCCTCGTTGGGCGTCTCGAGGCCGGCGATGCACCTGAGCGTGGTCGACTTCCCGCACCCGGACGGGCCGACGAGGACGATGAACTCGCCCTCCTCGATGTGTAGATCGATGCTGTCAACTGCGACGACCGCTCCGTCGTTGAACGTTTTCCGTAGTCCGTCGAGAACTGCGTCTACCATCGTTCACCTCCGATGTCGTGATCGAATGCCAAACTGTCCATGTGTAGTGTGTTCTCGTACATCGTTTACTCCCCACCGGCGTCGACGAATCCGAGCCGCCTGGCCTGGCCGCCCCCGTACTGTTGCTTGAACCGGATGTGCAACGCAGGGACGAACATCAGGGCCCCCATGAGGAGCCCCCCGATGACGACTGATCCCCCGACGGTGCCCGCTGCCGAGTGCTCGATCCCCAGGAAGTGGGGCGCCGAGAAGAACACGTACAGCGGGACGCACACGGCGGCGTACACGACGATGGCCGACGTGGTCGGTCGGTCGCTCAGTTTATCGGTAATGGGTTCGGGAACGATCCCCATGCAATCCATACCGATTGTGTTCACGGATATAAAACCTTCCCTATCGACCATGTGGCCGCGAGACGGCGGGCGGAAAACCGCCGTCGTAGCCGTTATACCCGCCCGTCCGGAACGTCGAGGGGATGAGCGACGACGACGCGACCGACGATCTGGCGCCGGGGCGGCCCGACCACCCGGCCCGACCCCCGGGGGACGAACCGACGCCGGACGACGCCGACGAGCGGTACGTGACCGGGGCGGACGGGGAGGACGAGGAGTCGGGCGCCGAGGACGGCGTCGACCGCCGGGGCCTGTTCACCCGCGTCCTCGACGCCGTTCCCGGGTGGGTCGTCGACCTCGGGGCGGGCTGTCTGCTCGCCTCGACGCTCGCCACGCTCATCGCGTCGGCGGTCGGGGGGTACTACCTGGCGACGGGGACGTACGCCCGGGCCGGCATCGCCCCGAGCAGGCTGGTCACGTGGCTCGTCGTGACCGGGCTGGCGACGGTGTTCCAGGCGCTCGCGGTCCGGTGGGCGCGCAAGCGGATCCGCTGGATGTGGGTCATGCTCGCCGCCTCGATGGGGATGCTCTCCGTCGCCGGGACGGTCTTCGCGCTCCCGGCCGCGGGCCTGCTCTTCCTGTCCAAGCGCCACTTCGCCATGTCGACGCCCGCCGACCTGATCCCCGGCGGGGACGACGAGAGCGGGGCCGGCGAGGCCGAGAGCAGGACCGGCGAGGCCGACGCGTAGGCCCCGGGACGTCGACGGCATCGGGCGCGACCCGGTCGTGTCCCGGCCGACGACGCGGCGGGGGGGCCGTCAGGCGGCAGCCCCCTCCGGTTCCGGGCGGCGGGCGAGGACGACGCCGATGAGGAGCGCCAGGCCAGCGATGCCGGCGAGGAGGAGGAAGAGCGCGCCAGCGTCGGCACGCGTCAGGACGAAGCCCGCGAGCGCCGCGCCGGCGGCCCCGACGCCGAAGACGGCGAGGTACGTGTAGCCGAAGGAGAGCCCGCGGGCGCCCGCCGGGACGTGCCGGGAGATGACCTCCTGGTTGATCGGGGCCTCCATGAAGACCAGGAAGCCGAGGAGCCCCGAGGCCACGAGCAGCGGCACCAGTCCCGCGCCGGCCGCGGGGACGAAGGCCAGCGCGACGAGGGCCAGGGCGGCGAGCGTGCCGACGAGGGCGTACTCGGCGCGGACCCGCTCGACGAGGCGACCGCCGACGTACTGGCCGGCGCCGCCCAGAACCAGCAGCCCGGAGTAGACGTACTGGCTCGGCTGGAGGCTCCGGCCGGCGACGGTCACCGGCTCGAACAGCGCGAACCCGGCCAGCACCTCCGGGAGGAAGGTGAACGCGCCCCGGTAGTAGAGCCCGTAGAGGTTGCCGACGAGGAAGACCAGCACGAACCCGCCGGTGAAGAGGAGCTTCGAGTCGGCCACGAGCGTCCGGAGGTCGCGGACCTCGTCCCGGGCGGCCTCGCCGGCGTCGCGGTCGGCGGCGCCCGCGGTCTCGTCGAACTCCAGGCGGGCGGCGACGGCGAGCGCGAGAAGCGCCGGGAGCACCAGGACTGCGGCGACCGTGCGCCAGGGCAGGACGGCGAGGAGGACGGCCCCGAGCAGCGGTCCGGTCGCGACGCCGACGTTCCCCGCGACGCCGTGGTATGCAAAGGTCGTTCCGCGCTCGCGCGCGCCGCGGCTGATGAGCGCCAGCCCGGCGGGGTGGTAGATGCTCGCCGCCGCCCCCCACACGAGAAGGCCGACGGCCACGCCGACGACGTTGGGCGCGACGCTCAACGCCAGGAAGCCGGCGCCCATCCCCGCCACGCAGAGGAGGACGAGCCGCTTCGAGGAGTAGGTGTCCGAGAGGACGCCGCTCGGGAGCGCCCCCACGCCGGTCAGGGCGTAGCTCGCCCCGACGACGAGGCCGAGCGTCGCCGGCGTGACCCCGAAGTCGTCCAGCCAGACCACCACGAACAGCGGGATCACCAGCTCGTAGGTGTGAAACGTGGCGTGGCCGAGCATCGTGAACGCCGCGATGGCGCGGTCGTTTTCGTCCACGCGTCGGCCTCGGGCACGTGCCGGGTTGAACCCCCCGCCTCGCATGTGAGGGGCCGGGGACGGACCGGGGGACGACGCCGCCCGACGGCGGTCAGTCCGGGGCGGCGTCGCCGAGCACCTTCGACTCGGCCTTCCGGAGGTGTTCGAGGAACGTCGTCTTGGCCACGCCGAGCTCGTCGGCGAGGTCGCCGGCGTCGGCCCGGCGGGGGTAGGCGTAGTAGCCCCGGTCGCGGGCCAGCGCGAGCGCCTCGCGCTGGCGGGGCGAGAGCCGGTCGCCGTAGCGCTCGCCGGCGGGCGTGGCCGCCAGCCGCGTTAGTTCGAGGTCGGCGTCGTGGGCGGTCGCGATGTCGTCGAGCGCCCGGCGGACCGTCTGGCGGTCGGTCCGGGCCAGCAGGGTCCGCCGCTCGCGTCCGTCCTCGTGGCGGGTCGGGCCGTGGTGGAGAAAGCCCCGGTCGCCGAAGGCCGACCGGATGCTCGGCGCCGGGTCGTACTCGACGAGCAGCCCCCGGGCGGTGGAGCCGAGCGTCGACGGCACGCCGGCGTCGGGGAGCGGCTCGACGGCCCGCGTCAGCGGCGAGTCCTCGACGGCGCCGACGAGCGCGGCGATGGCATCGCGGTCGGCGCCGTAGGCCGTGTAGCGGGCGAGACACTGCCCGTTTGCGGTGGTGCCGCCGTGGCCGAGCAGGCCGCCCTCGCGCCCCCGCGTCGTCCGGAGCGTCCAGCAGTCGGGATGCCAGACGTCGACCGCGAACTGGAGCAGTTCCATCTCAGTCGGCCCGGAACGACGCGAGCACGTCGCGGTCGATCTCGATCCCGAGGCCCGGCTCGTCGCGGATGGGGACCGTCGCCCCGTCGTTGGTGATGGGGTCGACCGCGAGGTCCTCGCGGATGGGGTTCGGCGTGCGGTCGAACTCCAGCATCGGCTCGGGCACGTCGGGGAGGGTCGCGATGACCTGGAGGCTCGCGGCGAGGGCCACCGCCGACCCGAAGACGTGGGGGAGACAGCCGACGTTCCGCGACGACGCCAGCGTCGCGACCCGGCGGGTCGAGGTCAGCCCGCCCGCGCTGGTCACGTCGGGCTGGACGTAGTCGACACAGCCCCGCTCGACGGCGTCGTCGAACTCGTCGAGGAACGCCCAGCACTCGCCGCCGGCGAGCGCGGTGTCGAGCGCCCCGTTCAGCCGCTCGTAAGTGTCGAGGTCGCGGGGAACGACCGGCTCCTCGAAGAAGTGGACGTCGAGGTCCGCGAGCCGGCGCCCGACCCAGCGGGCGTCGGCGGCGTCGTATGCGTGGTTGGCGTCGGTCATCAGGCGCACGTCGTCGCCGACCGCCTCGCGGATGGCCCGGACGAGTTCGACGTCCTCCGCCCGGCCGCAGTCGGGGAAGTTGCGCTCCATGCCGATCTTGTTCTTCAGCGCGGTGAACCCCGCGTCGACGTGGCCGCGGGCCTCCTCGACGACCGCCTCGCGGACCGCCGCGAAGTCGTCGACGTCGGACCAGAAGTGCCCGGTCGCGTACGCCCGCACCTCGTCGCGGTCGTGCCCGCCCATGAGCGACGCTGCCGACTCCCCGAGCAGTTTGCCCTTCAGGTCCCAGAGCGCGATGTCGACGCCCCCGACGACGCTCGCGGGGACGTACGAGTGATACGAGGACCGGAGCCTGAACCGCAGGTCGTCGTGGATGGACTCGACGTCCATCGGGTCCCGGCCCTCCAGCCAGGGACCGACGTACGCCTCGATCAGTTCGCGGTTGCCCGCCACGGGCCCCCAGCACTCGCCCCAGCCCTCGGTGCCGTCCTCGTCGACGACGCGGACCAGGCAGTACTCGCGGCTCGATATCCACTTCTGCGCGTTCGCGAACCGCTCCCCGAGGTCGCGCCGGAGCGGGATCGCCTCGACGTCCGTGATCGCCATACCGCCCATCCACGGAGGGCCTCCCTGAACCTTTCCCCCGCGGAGAAACGTCACGAACGATGGCGACGTTCCGGCGTCTCGGCGCCCGTACATCGCGGATCCGGCTCCGTCGCCGTTCCCGGAATCGAAGCCCTTAGTGTCGGTGGATGCCTGTCGTGTGACAACTAGTCATGGCCCGAAGCGAACCACCCGGCGGGGCGGACGACCGGCCCGGCCCGGACCCGGCGGCCGACGAGCGGGCGAACTACGACTACGTGGGCGAGGACGTCGCGCGTCCCGGCCTGATGAGCGACCTGGAGGACCTGGTCGCGGGCGAGGTGCGCTTCGACACCTACACCCGGCAGCTGTACGCGACCGACGCCTCCGCCTACGAGGTCACGCCCCACGGGGTGGTCTTCCCCACGTCGACCGGCGACGTCGCCGCCGTCGTCGAGTACTGCGCCGAACGGGAGATACCGGTGCTGCCCCGGGGCGGCGGCACCAGCCTCGCCGGCCAGACCGTCAACGAGGCCGTCGTCCTCGATTTCACCCGGCACATGGACGCGACCCTCGACGTCCGGCCCGAGGATCGCGAGGTGCGGGTCCAGAGCGGGGCCGTCCTCGCGGAGGTCAACGAGACGCTCGAGCCACACGGCCTGAAGTTCGCGCCCGACCCCTCGACGGCGAACCGGAGCGCCATCGGCGGCGCCATCGGCAACAACACCACCGGCGCCCACTCGCTGAAGTACGGCAAGACCGACGCCTACGTCGAGGAACTGGAGGTCGTCCTCGCCGACGGCACGGTGACGACGCTCGGCGAGACGACCCTCGAGGAGCTCGAGGCGCGGGCCGACCCCGAGGGGAGCGTCGCGGAGCGGTTCCACGCCGAGGCTCTGCGGGTCATCGAGGAGGAGAGCGAGGCCGTCGCGGAGGCCTACCCCTCCATCAAGCGCAACGTCTCGGGCTACAACCTCGACGTCCTGGTCGAGGAGGCCCGGCAGGCGAAGGACCCGGACCACGAGCGCGAGACAGTCAACCTCGCGCGGCTGGTCGTCGGGAGCGAGGGCACCCTCGCGGTCGTTACTGAGGCGACGCTGTCGCTCGAACCGCTGCCGAACACGAAGGCCATCGGCCTGCTGACCTACGACTCGCTGGTCGACGCGATGGAGGACGTCGGGCCCATCCTCGAACACGATCCCGCCGCCGTCGAGGTGCTCGACGGCGTCCTGCTCGACCTGGCGCGGGACCTGGAGGAGTTCAAGGACGTCGTCTCCGTCCTGCCCGACCGGACCGACACCTTCCTGCTCGTCGAGTTCTACGCCGACGACGACGAGGGGGCCCGCGGGAAGGTCGAGGGGCTCCTCGAGGACCGCGTCGGCGACATCGCGTTCGACGGCCTGACCGCCTTCTCGAAGGAGGAACAGAAGGAGTTCTGGCAGATGCGGAAGGCTTCGACGCCCATCCTGCTCTCGCGGACCACCGACGCCAAGCACATCGCGTTCGTCGAGGACGTCGCCGTCCCGCCCGAGCACCTGCCCGAGTACATCCAGGACTTCCAGCAGGTGTTCGAGGACCACGACACGTTCGGCTCCTTCTACGCCCACGCCGGGCCGGGGTGCATCCACGTCCGGCCGCTGGTCAACACCAAGACCACCGAGGGCATCGAGCAGATGGAGTCCATCGGGGACGCCGCCAGCGACCTGGCGGTGAAGTACGGCGGGAGCGTCTCGGGCGAGCACGGCGACGGCCGCGCCCGCACCCAGTGGAACCGGAAGCTCTACGGCGAGCACATCTGGGAGGTCTTCCGCGACCTGAAGACCGCCGCCGACCCCGACTGGATCCTCAACCCCGGCACCGTCTGTGGCGACGTCGACATGACCGAGAACCTCCGGTTCGACGACGAGTACGAGTTCGACGCGGGGTTCGACCCCGCCCTGAACTGGGACAACGACAACGGATTCCAGGGGATGGCGGAGCTCTGTCACGGCTGTGGGGGCTGCCGGGGCGCCCAGTCGACCACCGGCGGGGTGATGTGTCCGACCTACCGCGCGGCCGAGGAGGAGATCCAGTCCACCCGCGGGCGAGCGAACCTCCTCCGGCAGGCCATGTCCGGCGACCTGGGCGAGGAGGAGCAGTTCGACGTCGAGTTCATGCACGAGGTCATGGACCTCTGTGTCGGCTGCAAGGGCTGTTCCGTCGACTGTCCCAGCGAGGTGGACATGGCGAAGATGAAAGTCGAGGTCGAACACGAGTACAAGCGGCGTCACGGCGCCTCCCTGCGCGACAAGCTGTTCGCGAACATCCACGAGCTGTCCGAACTCGGGAGCACCTTCGCGCCCCTCTCGAACCTCGCGACGAAAGTGCCGGGGTCGCGCTGGCTCATGGAGAAGACGGTGGGCATCGCGAAGGAACGCTCGCTCCCCGACTTCCACCGCGAGTCCCTGGTCGACTGGTTCGAGAACCGCGGCGGCCCGCAGGTCCCCGAGAGCGAGGCCGAGCGCACCGCCCTCCTGTTCCCCGACACCTACACCACCTACAACAAGCCCTCGGCGGGCAAGGCCGCGGTGCAGGCCCTCGAGGCCGCGGGCGTCCACGTCCGCATCCCCGAGGACACGGTCGGGAGCGGGCGCCCGCCCCATTCGAGGGGCCTGGTCGAGAAGGCCCGCGCCGACGCCGAGCAGAACGTCGCCGCGCTGGCACCGAAGGTGCGCGAGGGCCGGGACGTCGTGGTCGTCGAACCCTCCGACGCGGTGATGCTCCAGTCGGACTACCTCGACCTGCTTGACGGCGACGACGTCGAGGCGGTGGCGGCCAACACCTACGGGGTGATGGAGTACCTCGACGCGTTCCGCCTGGACGAGAACATCGCGTTCGCGGAGGGCGGCGAACATCTCACCTACCACGGCCACTGCCACCAGAAGGCCACAAAAAAGAACCACCACGCGGTCGGGGTGCTCCGGCGGGCGGGCTACCGCGTGGACCCGCTGGACTCGACGTGCTGTGGGATGGCCGGCAGCTTCGGCTACGAGGCCGAACACTTCTCGATGAGCAAGGCCGTCGGCCGCATCCTCTTCGACCAGGTCGATGACAGCGACGGCGAGACGGTGGTCGCCCCCGGCGCCTCCTGTCGCACCCAACTCGGCGACGGCCCACTCGACGACCAGCCCCCACACCCCGTCGAGAAACTCGCCGCCGCCATCGAGTGACGCCCGCGCGGGGCGCCGCGGGTGAGTGCCGGACGGCGGCCGCCGGCGACCGGTCGCGGCGGGCCGTCAGGTTCCCTCGACGAGCCGCTCCAGCTGTTCGGGCGGCACGGCGCCGCGGGCGGCGTACCCGTCGTACGCGAACGTCGGGACGCCGGTGATCCCCTCGCGCCGCGCCTCGTCGAACAGGGCCTCGACGGCCTCGCGACGCTCCGGGTCGGTCGCCGCGTCCCGCACCTCGTCGGGGTCGAGACCGGCGTCGGCGGCGACGTCGGCGAGGACGTCGAGGTCCCCGATGTCGCGCCCGTCCTCCCAGAGCGCCTCGAACAGCGCCACGTCGAACTCCAGCCACCGCTCGTAGGGGGCCGTCTCCTTGACGTAGTGGGAGGCGACCTGCGCGGGCAGGGAGTCGACATCCCTGGCGATCTCCTGGGCCATCTCGACGTCGTACTTCTCGCTCAGGCGCCGGACGTTCTGCCGGGCCTGCTCGTAGTAGGCGTCGTCCTTCCCGTCGTCGGCGTCGTGGTCGATCCCCCCGTCGGGTCCCCGCTTGCCGGCACGCAGGTCGAACGGGTGCCAGTCGACGGTCAGTTCCTCGTCGCGGTCGGCCTGGTACCGCGAGAGGGACTGCCGCCCGAGGTAACAGAACGGGCAGACGTAGTCGGAGTAGATCGTGATCCGCCGGTCGGGTCGTGTCTCGCTCACGGCGATCTGTAGGCGACGCGCGGGCTAAAGGGCCGCGACTCGCGTGCGGCCCGCGGCGACGGCTCCGGCGGCCGTCGCGGACGGGGGGATCCTCCGGGGACGACGCGGCACAAGGATTTACTGGCGGTCGACTGTAGTTCATCTTATGCGCACAGGGGGGAAGGGATCGGGGACGCGGGACGACCGGCCGATCGACGTCCTCCACGTCGACGACGACGGGGCGTTGCTCGACCTGACCCGCGACTACCTGGAGACGGAGTACGACCGGTTCGCGGTCGAGTCGGTCACCGACGCGGAGGCGGCCCTTTCCGAGCTCGACGACGGCGGCTACGACGCGGTGGTCTCGGACTACCGGATGCCGGGCCGGGACGGCCTGGCGTTCCTCGAACGGCTCCGCGAGGAGCGCGGATCGTCGATCCCCTTCGTCATGTTCACTGGCCAGGGTCGGGAGGAGGTGGCGATGCGCGCGCTGAACCTGGGCGCCGACCGATATCTGCAGAAGGGCGGCGACCCGGCGGCGCAGTACGGGGTGCTCGCGGAGGCGGTCACCCAGGCGGTCGAGCACCGCCGGACGCGGGCGGCGCTCGAGCGGCGCGAGGCGGACCTCCGGACCACGCTCGAGTCCATCGGCGACGGGGTCATCACGACGGACGACGAGGGACGGGTCACCCGGATGAACGACGCGGCCGAGCGGATGACGGGCTGGAGCGCGTCGGCGGCGGCCGGGCGGGACTTCTCGACGGTGTTCGACGCCCGCGGGGCGGACGGGGAGCGGGTGGCGCCGGTGGCGCGGGCGCTCGAACGCGACGGGACCGTCGAGGTGCCCGACGGGACGGTCCTCCGGCGCCGCGACGGCGGGACGCTGTACGTCGGCGACAGCGCCGCGCCGATAGCGGCCGAGGGGGAGACCCGCGGCGTCGTCGTCGTGTTCCGGGACGTGACCGAGGAGTACCGGCGCAGACGACGGCGGCGGCGGCAACACGAGGCGCTGGTCGAGCTCGCGGGCGACCCGGCGGTCACCGGCGGCGAGTTCCGGAGGGCGACCGAGCGCATCACCGAGACGGTCGTGGACGTGCTCGACGTCGACCTGGCGAGCGTCTGGCTGTTCGACGACGAGGGGGAGACGCTCACCGCCGTGACGGAGCACGTCGTCGACGAGGGGGTCCGGTACCCCGACGAGGCGCTCCACTGGGAGGACCACGGGGAGTACTGGGACGCGATCCGGAATGAGCGGACGGTCGTCGTCCCCGACGTCCACGAGGAACCGCGGATGGAATCGTTCATCGAGCCGTTCTTCGAACCCCAGGGGATCGACGCGGTCTTGGACGCCGTCGTCCGCTCGGGCGGGGAGATGGTAGGACTGCTCGCGGCCGAGCAGTCCAGGACGCGGGAGTGGACCGACGACGAGGTCAGGTTCGCCGGCGAGGCGGCCGACCTGGTCCGGCAGGCGATGGCGAACCGGGAGGTCCGGCGGGCCAACGAGCGCCTGCGGCGGCTGCTCGACCAGTCGCCGATGGCGACCATCGAGTGGACGCCCTCGCTCGAGGTCGCGCGGTGGAACGAGGCCGCGACCGCGGTGTTCGGGTACGAGGAGGAGGCGGCCCTCGGTCGGGAGGCCTCGTTCGTCTTCCCCGACGCGGAGGGGGCCGGACACCTGCCGGACGTCGGGGAGACCGACCGGACGGTGACCGAGAACGTGACCGCGGACGGCGAGCGGATCGTCTGCGAGTGGCACGACCGCGCGGTCGTCGAGGACGGGGAGGTGACGGGCGTGCTCTCGATGGTCCAAGAGGTCACCGAGCGCGAGCGGACCGAGGAGCTCCTGCGGGACCTCCACCTCATCGCGACCGACGAGGGGTCGTTCGCGGCCCGGGTCGAGCGGTTGCTCGACCGGCTCCGGGAGCGCCTCGGACTCGCGAACGGCTACCTGGCCCGGGTCGACCCGGACACGGACACCCACGAGGTGCGGGTGGCCGTCGCCGGTGACGGCGATCCGCCGGTCGGGCCGACCGTCGACCTCTCGACGACGTACTGCCGGCACGTGGTCGACCGCGACGAACCGGTGATCGTCGACGACGCGGAGGCGGCCGGGTACGGGGACGACGTCGGCTACCGGGAGTACGGGATCGCCTGCTACGCCGGCGCCCCGGTGTACGTCGACGACGACCTCTGGGGGACCCTCTGTTTCACCGACCCCGAGCCGAGGCCGGACGCGGTCGACGGAACCGACGTCTCGATGGTGGAGTTGACGGCCGACTGGATCGGACGGGAGCTCGGCGACGCCGCCGCGAGCGGGAGCCGGAGCGCCGGAGCGGAACCCTGACGGACGTGCTCGGCGTCCGTTCGCACGACCCGACCGGGCTCCCCGCGACCGCGCGGGGGGCGGTCGCGTGGTCCGGGTCCGCGGCCGGACGGTCGCGCTCGGCGCGTCGGCGGGCGGCGGCACACGGGTCGACACCGGGACCCGACCGGCCGGGCGCCGCCGACCATCACCGATAAGTACAACTCGGTTATAGCATCCCGCATGACGGACGACCTGCGGCGACGCGCCCCGGTCTCGCCGCCCGTCGCGCTCGCCGTCGCGGGGAGCGACTCGGGCGGCGGCGCGGGGATCCAGGCGGACCTGAAGACGATGGAGGCCCACGGCGTCTTCGGCACCTCGGTCGTCACGGCCGTGACGGCACAGAACACGCGGGGCGTCGAGGGCACCCACGTCCTGCCCGTCGAGGAGGTGCGGGCCCAGTACCGCGCGGTCGCGGACGACTTCGACCTCGGGGCGGTCAAGACGGGGATGCTCGCCACCCGGGAGGTCATCGAGGCGGTGACGGACCTGCTCGGCGGCTACGGCGGGCCGGTGGTGGTCGACCCGGTGATGGTCGCCGCCTCGGGCGACCGCCTGCTGACCGAGGCCGCCGAGTCGGCGTACGACGACCTGATCGGCGAGGCGACGCTCGTCACGCCGAACGCCGACGAAGCGGAGGTGCTGACCGGGCGAACGCTGTCGACGACCGCGGACGCCGAGGCGGCGGGCGCGGACCTCGTCGACGCGGGCGCCGGAGCGGCGCTGGTCAAGGGCGGCCACCTCGGCGGCGGGACGGTGACCGACGTCCTCGTCACGGCCGAGGGGGTCGAGCGGTTCGAGCACCCGCGGGTCGACACGGACGCGACCCACGGGTCGGGGTGTGCGCTGTCGAGCGCGGTCGCCGCGCGCCTGGCGAGCGGCGAGTCGCTCCGCGACGCCGTCGAGGCCGGGACGGCGTTCATGGAGCGGGCGGTGCGGTACGGCCTGGACGTCGGCGAGGGGCTGGGGGCGGTCCACCACCACGTCGCCCTGCGCGAGGAGGCGGCGCGGCCGGCGGCGCTGGAGGCCGTCGAGGGCCTGGTGGCGGCGTTCCTCGGCCGCGACGTCTCACCGCTGGTCCCGGATGTGGGGACGAACGTCGTGGGCGCGACGCCGTACGCCGAGGGGGTCGGCGAGGTGGCGGCCGTCGAGGGGCGGATCGCCCAGACCGTCGACGGCGCGGCCGCGACCCGCGGGGTGCGGATGGGCGCGTCGAGCCACGTCGCCCGGTTCCTGCTCGCGGCCCGCGAGCGCGACCCCGCCCTGCGGTTCGCGACGAACGTCAGGTTCGACGAGGACGTCGAGGCGGCGCTCGCCGCCGCCGACCTCGGCGGGCCGGCGGTGGCGTTCGATCGCGCCGACGAACCGACCGACGCCGCGGGGACGATGGACTGGAGCGCCGGGGTCGCCTTCGACGCCGCCGGCGGGACGCCGGCCGCCGTCTACGACCGCGGGGACGTCGGCAAGGAGCCGATGGTCCGCCTGCTCGCGCCCGACGCGGAGACCCTGCGCCGGCGGGCGTTCGCGCTGCTCGACGCGCTGTAGCGGCCAGACACAAGACGGAAGTCCCGTTGTACACTCTCCCCTGTCGCGGGCACCGGCCGCGCGGGTGGGGGCCTTCGCGGTCGGCGTGCCCGCGACCACAGCGTTTTACGTCCCGACCCGCCGACGTGTGGGTGATGCCGGAGGGAATCGTCGGGGAGTTCTTCGCCCTGAAGTCGGAGGCCGACGCCGACGTGCTGGCGATGCAGGTCGGGGACTTCTACGAGTTCTTCGGTCCCGACGCCGAACTCGTCGGCGACGAACTCGACCTGAAGGTGTCCCGCAAGTCCTCGGGCGGGGAGACGTACCCCATGGCGGGGGTCCCCGTCGACGACCTGACGCCGTACCTGAAGGCGCTGGTCGAGCGGGGCCACCGGGTCGCGGTGGCCGACCAGCACGAGACCACGGACGGACACGCCCGGTCGGTGACGCGGGTCGCCACGCCGGGGACGCTCCTGGAGACGGCCGACGCGTCGGCGCGCTACCTCGCGGCGGTCGTCCGCCGCGAGGGGGCGTACGGCCTCGCGTTCGCCGACGTGACGACCGGCCGGTTCCTCGTCACGACCGTCGACGACGCGACGGCGGCGGGCGCGGAACTCGCGCGGTTCGCCCCGGCCGAGGTCCTGCCTGGTCCGGACCTCCGGGGCGACGACGCCTTCCTCGACCGGGTGCGGGAGGTCACGGAGGCGTCGCTGACCCTTCACGACGCCGAGGCGTTCGCCCCGGGGCGGGCCGGGCACGCGCTCCGCGAGCAGTTCGGGCCGGGGGCCGTCGGGAGCGTCGGGCTCGACGACGCCGGGACGGCCGCGGCGGGGGCGGTGCTCGCGTACGTCGAGTCGACGGGCGCGGGCGTGACGGCGTCGATGACCCGCCTGCAGGCCTACGAGCCGAGCGACCACGTGGACCTCGACGCCACCACCCAGCGCAACCTCGAACTCGTCGAGACGATGCGGGGCGACCGGGAGGGGTCGCTGCTCGCGACCGTCGACCACACGGTCACCAGCCAGGGTCGCCGCCGCCTCAGGGAGTGGCTCACCCGTCCGCGGCGCGACCGGGAGCGCATCGAGCGGCGGCTGGACTGCGTGGCGGCGCTGGCGTCGGCCGCCCTGGCCCGCGAGCGGGTCCGCGACTCGCTCGACGGCGTCAACGACGTCGAGCGCCTGGCGAGCCGCGCCGCGAGCGGGAGCGCCGACGCGACGGACCTGCTCGCCGTCCGGGACGCCCTCGGGGCGCTCCCCGACCTCGCCGACGTCGTCGAGGGGAGTCGGCTCGCCGACTCGCCGCTTCCCGGGGTGCTCGACGGGCCGGACCGCGGGGCCGCGGCGGACCTGCGCGAGCGGCTCGACCGGGCGCTGGTCGAGGACCCACCCTCGACGGTGACCGAGGGCGGGCTGTTCCGCGAGGGCTACGACGACGACCTCGACGACCTGATCGGGCGCCACGAGACGGCGCTGTCGTGGGTCGAGGAGCTCCCGGAGCGCGAGAAGGCGCGGACGGGCATCACCCACCTGAGCGTCGGCCGGAACAGGACCGACGGCTACTACATCCAGGTCGGGAAGAGCGAGACGGACGAGGTCCCGGACGACTACCGCGAGATCAAGACGCTGAAGAACTCCCGGCGGTACGTCACCGACGAACTCGCGGAGCGCGAGCGGGAGATACTGCGCCTGGAGGAGGCCCGCGGCGACCTGGAACACGACCTGTTCGTCGAACTCCGCGACGACGTGGCGGCGCGGGCGGAACTCCTCCAGGACGTCGGCCGGGCGCTCGCGACGGTCGACGCGCTGGCCGCCCTCGCGGAACACGCGGTGAACAACGACTGGACGCGGCCGACGGTCACGGAACCGGGGGCGCTCTCGGTCGAGGCGGGCCGGCACCCGGTCGTCGAGGGGACGACGGACTTCGTGCCGAACGACCTCCACCTCGACCGCGAGCGGTCGTTCCTGCTGGTCACGGGGCCGAACATGAGCGGGAAGTCGACGTACCTCCGGCAGGCGGCGCTGATAACCCTCCTGGCGCAGGCGGGGTCGTTCGTCCCGGCCGACGCCGCGACCGTGGGCGTGGTCGACGGCATCTACACCCGCGTCGGCGCGCTGGACGAGCTCGCCGGCGGACGCTCGACGTTCATGGTCGAGATGCAGGAGCTGTCGAACATCCTTCACTCCGCGACCGACGAGTCGCTGGTCGTCCTCGACGAGGTCGGACGCGGCACGGCGACGTACGACGGCATCTCCATCGCGTGGGCGGCGACGGAGTACCTCCACAACGAGGTGCGCGCAAAGACCCTCTTTGCCACCCACTACCACGAACTGACGACGCTGGCCGACCGCCTGCCCCGGGTCGAGAACGTCCACGTCGCCGCCGAGGAGCGCGACGGCGAGGTCACCTTCCTGCGGACGGTCGAACCGGGGCCGACCGACCGGTCGTACGGCATCCACGTCGCGGACCTCGCCGGCGTCCCCGGCCCGGTCGTCGACCGGGCCGACGAGGTGCTCGACCGCCTGCGCGCGGAGAAGGCCGTCGAGGCGCGGGGCGGGAACGACGGCCCGGTCCAGGCCGTCTTCGACCTCGGGAGCGGGGAGTTCCGCGGCGCGAGAAGCGCCGACGGCGGCCCGGGTGACGGGGACCGCTCCGACCGGACCGGCGGGCCGGAGCGCGACGCCGACGCCCCGGCGGCCGCGGACGTCCTGTCGGAGTTGCGCGGGACGGCGGTCGACGAGACGCCGCCCGTCGAGCTGATGGCGAAGGTCCGGGAGTGGCAGCGGCGGTTGGACGGGGAGTGACCCGGTCGGGACGGCGGGGAGCGGCGCGACGGAGCGTCGGTGAACGGACCGGGTCCGCCCGCGGCGTAGCGCGGTAACGATCACCACAGTTGACTTGCCCCGCGCGGGGAAACCGTGTACATGGGCGATCGGATCCGTGTCCTCCACGTCGACGACGATCCGGGCTTCGCGGAGACGGCCGGTGCCCTCCTCGAACGCGAGGACGACCGGTTCGAGGTGACGACCGCGACGAGCGTCGACGCAGGGCTGTCCCGGCTCGCCGTGGCCGACGTGGACTGCATCGTCTCGGACTACGACATGCCCGGGAAGGACGGGATCGAGTTCCTCGGACTCGTCCGGGACGACTACCCGGACCTCCCGTTCGTCCTGTTCACCGGACGCGGCTCCGAGGAGATAGCGAGCCGGGCCATCTCGGCCGGCGTGACCGACTACCTCCGGAAGCGGAAGGGCACCGGACAGTACGCGCTTCTGGCCAACCGGGTCTCGAACGCCGTCCGGGCGTACCGCGCGGAGACGGCCGCGACGCGGACCGAGGAACGCTACCACAACCTCGTGGCGCCCATACCGATCCTCCTGTTCGACCGGGACGGGGAGGCGATCTACGCGAACGACGCCGCGGTCAAGTTCCTCGACGCGGCCTCACACGACGACCTCCTGGGGTTGCGGTTCACCGACTTCCTCCACCCGGACGACAGGGAACCGGCGAGCGAGCGGTTTGCGAGGCTCATGGAGGAGGGGACGCCGCTGCCGGAGACCGAGTTCCGGGTTCGGACGGTCGACGGGGAGTTCAAGTCCGCGACCGTCGCGACCGCGCCCGGCCACTACCGCGGGCAGCGGGTGGCTCAGGCGATGGCGTACTGGTAGCCGCCCCGGCGCGCCGGCAACCGATTCCGGGACGGGTATCCGGGAGGCGCACCCGAGGGCGGGACGTTGCGGACGCGCCGGAGAGGGCGGGTCCTCGGCCGGTCACTCCAGGTCGGGGCGGGACAGCGCCGTCTCCTTCTGGGTGAGGAACTCCAGCAGGACCGGCGTGCCTTCCTTGGTCTTCTCGACGCCGCGCTCGATGGCGTCGGCGACGTTCGCGGGGTCCTCGACGCGCTCGCCGTAGCCGCCCATCGACTCGGCGAAGTCGGCGTAGTGGCCCGAGAACGGCGTGTCGTAGGAGGCCATCTCGAAGTTGTTGAGCACGACCTCGAGGACGGGGATGTCCTCGCGGACGGCCGTCTCGAAGTCCATGCCGGTCATGCCGATGGCGCCGTCGCCCATGACGTGGACACAGACCTTCTCGGGGTGGGCGAGTTTCGCGCCCATCATCAGGCCGAGGCCGTAGCCGAGCTGCGTCGTCTTGCCCCAGCCGACGTACGAGAGCGGCTCGGTCACCTCGAAGAACGGCGCCATGAAGTCCCGGGCGTTTCCGGCGTCGGCCGTGGCGATGACCTCGTCCTTCGGGATGGTCTCGTCGAGCTCCTTAACGACCCGGTAGGGGTTGATGGGCGTCGAGTCGTCCTCCAGCTTGTCCGACCAGTCGTCGACCCACGCCTCGTGGACCGCCCGGATCTCGTCGGTCACGTCGTCGTACCGCCCGAAGTCGCCGTCGGCCCGCTCGGCGACGGCGTCGACGAGGGCGTCGAGGGTCAGCTTGGCGTCGCCGACGACGCCGATCTGGGACTTGACGTCCTTGTCGATGTCGCCCGGGTCGTTGGTCGAGTGGATGATGGTGTTGTCCTCCTCCGGCGGCGTGATGCCGTAGGAGGTCTTGGTGAAGCTGCACCCGACGCCGAAGAGCACGTCCGCCTCGTGGAGGAAGTGGTTGAGCTCGCGGGGTTCGCTCTTGGACCCGGCGCCGACGGAGAGCGGGTGGTCCTCGGGGAACGCGCTCTTGCCGTTGAGGCTGGTGGCGACGGGCGCCTCCAGCAGCTCGGCGAGTTCCTTCAGTTCGTCCCACGCCTTCGCGTAGTGGACGCCCTGGCCGGCGTAAACGAGCGGGAGGTCGGCGTCGACCAGCGCGTCGGCGGCCGCCTCGACCGCGTCCGGGTCCGGTGCCGACCGGGTCGAGGACGTGGGTTCGTAGTCGACGTCGCCGACCTCCTCGTGCCAGACGTCGAGGGGTACCTCGACGAGGCCCGGGCGCTGGCGGCCGTTGCGGGCGGCCTGGAACGCCCGGCGCAGCGTCTCGCCGACCGCGTCGGGGTCGGTCAGCTGCTCGGTGGTCTTGGTGACCGCCTGATAGTTGATGAGCGAGCTGAACTTAGGATCGGTGTTGGTCTTCGCGCGGGAGTAGCCCGCCGGGAGCGCGACCAGCGGCGCCGACTCGGCGTACGCCTGCGCGATGCCGCCGACGGAGTTCTCCGTCCCCGGGCCGTGCTGACAGGCGAACGCCTCGACCTGGTCGCCCGACGTGACCCGTGCGATGCCGTCGAGGATGTGCGCGCCCGTCCGCTCCTGTCGGACCACGATGGAGCGCATGCCCGCCTCCTCGGCCGCGTCGTCGTCGAACAGCGGGTTGCTCGGGAACCCGATGACGTGCTCCACACCCTCCTCGGCCAGAATATCCGCAATAGCCTCGGTTACGTTCATGTCGTAGCACAAGTCACGAAGCCCCCGTATGTAAAGTTATTTTCCATGATCGTCTGTGTACGTGTGACTAAGCATCGATCGGCAGATGTCGAAACGTTGAACAGCGATAGCGTCGAATCCGTGCGCATGTCCGAGCGACCGGAACTCGAGCGACTGTGCGTCCACGAGACGGTTGAGAACGTCATCCCGAAGGAGGCGTTCGTCGAGGCGTTCGACGACCTCGACGTGCCCGCCGAGCTGGTCGGCGACGACGAGACGTACGACCGGACCGACGCGGTGGCGTCGTTCCGGCCCCGCGACGCCTTCCTCGACGCCGGCTGGGTCCACTGCATCCGCGCCGGGTACGACGAGTTCGACACCGACGCCTACGAGGCCGCGGGCGTCCCGCTGACCAACAGCACCGGCATCCACGACACCACCGTCGGGGAGCTCGCCATCGGCTACATGGTGTCGCTGGCGCGCATCCTGCACATCTACCGCGACCACCAGAACGAGCGCGACTGGTACGAACCCGACTACGAGCGGCCGTTCACCGTGGAGAACGAATCGCTGTGTGTCGTCGGCCTCGGGACCATCGGCCGGGGCATCGCGGAGCGAGCCGACGCCCTCGGGATGGACGTCGTCGGCGTCCGCCGGTCGGACGAGGCCGTCCCCGGCGTGGACGAGATCTACCACCCCGACGACCTCCACGCGGCCATCGACGGGGCGCGCTTCGTCGCCATCGCCATCCCCCATACCCCGGAGACCGAGGGGCTGTTCTCGGACGCGGAGTTCGACCTGATGCGCGACGACGCGTACCTCGTCAACGTCGCCCGCGGCCCCATCGTCGACGAGGACGCGCTCGTCGAGGCCATCGAGAACGGCGACATCGCGGGCGCGGGCCTCGACGTGTTCGAGGAGGAACCCCTCCCGGAGGACTCCCCGCTCTGGGACCTCGAGGAGGTCATCATCTCCCCGCACAAGGGCTCGGCGACCAACCGCTACCACCTCGACATCGCCGACCTCGTGATGAAGAACGTCCGGCGCTACCAGGACGGCGAGGACCTCAGGAACCGGGTGGCGTAGGCGGGGCACACCCGACCGATCCGCGCTTCGACGGGAGCGTCCATACCGAGTACTGAAACCCCTCGGGACGGAACGGGCGACCGATGAGCGAGGACGCCGACGGCGACATCCGCCGTCTGGACGACCGGACGATCCGACAGATCGCCGCCGGCGAGGTGGTCGAGCGGCCGGCGTCGGTGGTGAAGGAGCTCGTCGAGAACGCCCTCGACGCCGGCGCCTCGCGGGTCGCCGTGGCGGTCGAACGCGGGGGCAAGGACGGCATCCGGGTGCGCGACGACGGGCACGGGATGACCGCCGACGAACTCGAACTCGCGGTCGAGGAGCACGCCACCTCGAAGATCGGCGACATCGACGACCTCGAGGCCGGCGTCGGGACTCTCGGGTTCCGAGGCGAGGCGCTTCACACCGTCTCGGCGGTCTCACGGACGACCATCCGATCGCGGCCGCCCGACGCCGACCGGGGCCACGAGCTCGTCGTCGAGGGCGGGGAGGTCGGCGAGGTCCGGCCGGTCGGCTGTCCGCCGGGCACCGTCGTCGAGGTCGAGGACCTGTTCTACAACACCCCGGCCCGACGGAAGTTCCTGAAGTCCGACGCCACCGAGTTCGACCACGTCAACACCGTGGTGACCCAGTACGCCCTCGCGAACCCGTCGGTCGCGGTGTCGCTGGAACACGACGGCCGGGAGACGTTCGCGACCGACGGACGGGGCGACCTCGCGGCGGCCGTCCTCGCGGTGTACGGCCGCGAGGTGGCAGAGTCGATGGTCGAGGTGGAGCGGGCGGGCGACGGCCCGGTGGAGTCGGTCAGCGGCCTAGTCTCGCACCCGGAGACCACCCGGAGCGGCCGCGACTACCTCTCGACGTTCATCAACGGGCGGTACGTCCCCGCGACGGCGCTCCGCGAGGCGGTCCTCGACGCCTACGGCGGCCAGCTGGCCAGCGACCGCTACCCCTTCGCGGTCCTGTTCGTCGACCTCCCGGCCGACGCGGTGGACGTGAACGTCCACCCCCGCAAGATGGAGGTTAGATTCGACGACGAGGCGGCGGTCAAGCGGGCCGTCGAGCGGGCGGTCGAGGAGGCCCTGCTCGACCACGGGCTGATCCGCTCGACCGCCCCGCGCGGTCGCGGGGCGCCGTCGGAGGCGGCGGTGGAGCCGGAGTCGCGGGACGAGGAGGCCCGGGGCGGCGCGGGCACGGACCACGAGCGCGCCGCCGGCGTGGACCGCGGCCCGCGACGGGAGCGGCCGCCGACGGCCGTCGACGAGGGGGCGGCCGACGCCGAGGAGGGGACGGACGAGCCCGGTGCCGAGAGCAGGGCGACGCCGGCAGACGGTGCCGAACCGACGCCGACCGACGACGTCGAGGCGACGACCCCGGACGACAGGGAGACCGAAGACGGGGAGACGACGACCCCGGGCGACAGGGAGGCCGACGAGGCCGATTCCGGGGGGAGCGCGGCAACCGGCGCCGGCCCGGGATCGCCGCCCGAGAGCGCTGGAGGGACGGCCGTCGACGACGGGTCCGCCGAGGGCGGGCCGTCCGACGCCGGCCGGACGCCGACGCCGCGGCGCTTCCAGCGCGACGAACCCGCGGGCCCGGACGCGGACGGGGAGCCGGTCGGGAGCGACGCGGACGCGCCGGGCCGGGACCGCCGTGGCGGCGGGGTCGCCCCGACGAGTCAGCGGACGCTGGACGGCGAACGGGCCGGCGTCCGGGAGTTCGACGCGCTCCCGCGGATGCGGGTGCTGGGACAGCTCCACGACACGTACGTCGTGGCGGAGACGCCGGACGGGCTGGTCCTGGTCGACCAGCACGCGGCCGACGAGCGGGTGAACTACGAGCGCCTCCGGGCCGAACTCGGCGGCGACACGCCGACCCAGGCGCTGGCCGAGCCGGTCGAGCTCGAACTGACCGCCCGGGAGGCGGCGCTGTTCGATGAGTACGCCGACGCCCTGGCGTCGCTGGGGTTCCACGCCGGCCGGACCGGCGAGCGGACCGTCGCGGTGCGGAGCGTCCCGGCGGTGTTCGACGCGGCGCTCGACCCGGAACTCCTGCGGGACGCGCTGACCGCCTTCGCCGCGGACGACGAGACCGGCGGCGAACGGACCGTCGAGGCCGTCGCGGACGACCTGCTCGCGGACCTGGCGTGTTACCCCTCGATCACGGGGAACACCTCGCTCACGGAGGGGTCGGTGCTCGACCTGCTCGCGGCGCTCGACGGCTGCGAGAACCCGTACGCCTGCCCACACGGCCGGCCGACGGTCGTGGCGATCGACGAGGTGGAGCTCGACGAGCGGTTCGAGCGCGACTACCCCGGGCACGGCCGGCGGCGCGACGGGGCGTGAGACGCCCGTCAGACCCGGCCGGAAGGATTATAAATAAAGAGAGCAAGCCCGACGTGCGATGCCGGAATGTCAGAACTGCGGGTCGTTCGTGACCGAGGCTTACGTGCGGGTGTTCGCCCCCCAGGGGATGGAGAACCCGCGCGTGTGCCCCTCGTGCGAGGACAAGGTGCGGGACGGGGCCGACGTCCGCGAGGCGCGGAGCAAGCGACACTGACGCCGACGACGGTCGGCCCCGGGGCCGACCGCGCCTTTTGTCGGAATATGTAGGTCAGGAATCGGCCGGTGGCCGCCGACGTTCCGGCGACCGACGAGGGACCGGTCGCCGCCGCGTGTCGACCGCCGGCGTCGTGCGGGCGGGTCGACCCATCGGCTTATGCGCCTCTCCGCCGAAGGCCACGTCATGGCCGACCTGGTCACGTTCGGGGAGGGAACGCTCCGCCTGTCGCCGCCACGCGGGGAGCGGCTGGAGACGGCGTCGCGGCTCGACGCCCACGTCGGCGGGCCAGAAGCCGGGGTCGCCGCGGCGGCGGCCCAGCTCGGGACGCGGACGGCCTGGCTGTCGAAGCTCCCGGACTCGCCGCTCGGGCGGCGCGTCGTCAGGGAACTCCGTGGACACGGGGTCGACACGGCGGTCGCGTGGACCGACGCCGGGGCGGGGCGGGTCGGGACCCACTACCGCGAGCGGGTGGAGGCACCGCGGGCGATCGGCGGACGCCACGAGCGGAACGACGGGGTAGTCGGGAGCGTCGCCGCGGACGAGCTGTCCCTCGACGCGGTGCGGGAGGCACAGGCGTTCGAGGTGAGCGGCGTGTCGCCGGCGCTGTCCGACCGGTGCCGGGAGACGACCGCGAGGCTACTGGAAGCGGCGAGCGGGGCGGGGACGGTGACGGCATTCGACGCGCGGTACCGCCCGGAGCTCTGGGGCGAGGCGGCGGCCCGGGAGACGTTCGAGGCGCTGCTGGTCGCCGTCGACGTGCTCGTCGTCGACGCCGCGACCGCCGTCGAGCTGTTCGACACGAGCGACCGGCGGGTCGAACTCGCCCACGGCCTCGCGACCGCCCACGACCTCCGCACGGTGGTCGTGGTGCGTGACGACGGCGAGGCGTTCGCTCTCCACGACGACGAGGTCCACGAGCGGTCGGCGGTCGAGGTCGGGACGACCGACCCGGTTGGGGTCCGCGGGGCGCTCGTCGGCGGGTTCCTGGCCGCCCGCCTCGACGGCGAGCCGGTCCCCGCGGCGCTCGACCGGGCAGTCGCGGCGGGGGCGCTCAAGCGGACCGTCGAGGGCAACCTCCTCGTCGCGACGCCGGCGGAGGTGGCGGAACTGGCCGAGCGGGCCGGCGGAACGGACTAGCCGTCGCCGTCCCGCGCCGGGACGCCCTCCTGCCGGTCGAGCCGCCTGATGACGTAGAACCCGCCGATCAGCACGGTGAGCAGGAGCGTGAGCGCCCCGGCCGTGACGAGGGCTTCGACCGGCGTCGCGAACTTCCCGGGCCGGTAGCTGATGACCTTCCGCGCGATGGCGATGAGCGCCGCGGTGATGACGATGCGGGTCACCGGCTCGTTCCGGCTGAAGGCGATGACGGTCCGGTAGACCTCGACGATGACCAGCAGGACGAGCACCGTGTCGATGAGGTCGATGACCGCGCTGGGGTCGGTGAACCGGCCGCTGGCCATCAGCTCGAAAAGCGAGAGGCCCAGGTCGAAGACGCCGATGCCGAAAAGCGCAACGAGGAAGTACGCCGCGCCGAGTTCGAGCCACTGCATCACGCGTTCCGAGAGCGTGGCGAGCTCCTCGATGCGGTCGGTCACGGGACGTCAGAGGGCACGGGGGTGCAAAAGCGTTCGGCGACGGTCGGGGCGCGGCACCGACCGAGGGCGCGTTACAGCCAGTCGGCGTCGGGGTCGACCGCGTTCTCGGGCGCCTCGCCGGTCAGCACCCGCCGGAGGTCCGTCGCGACCGTCTCGTTCACGTCCCGCCGGGCCTCCTCGGAGTACCACGCCGCGTGTGGCGTGAGGACGACGTCGTCGCGTCCCCGGAGCGGCGAGTCCGCGGGGAGCGGCTCGGTCCAGAACACGTCGAGGCCAGCGGCGCCGAGGTCGCCCGCCTCCAGGGCCGCCGCTAGCGCGTCCTCGTCGACGATCCCCCCGCGGCCGGTGTTGACGACGACGCCGTCGTCGGGGAGCGCCGCCAGCGCGCCGGCGTCGACGAGCCCCCGCGTCTCGGGCGTGTCGGGCGCGTGGACGGAGACGTGGTCGGCACGCTCGAACAGGTCCGCCCGGCCGACCCGTTCGACCCCCGCGGCGGCCATCTCGTCGGCGTCGACGTACGGGTCGTAGGCGACCACGTCGAGGTCGAACCCCGCGACCCGCTCTCGGACGGCGCGGGCGATGCGCCCGAACGCGACCAGGCCGAGCGTCCGCCCGCGGAGGCGATGGAGCGGGCGCGACGGCGTGCGGGGCCACTCGCCGGCGCGGACGGCGCGGTCGTACTCGGGGACGGCACGGACACAGGACAGGAGGAGCGCGACGGCGTGGGTCGCCACCTCGTCGAGACAGTAGGTCGGGGCGTGGAGGACGGCGACGCCCGCCTCGTCGGCGGCGGCGACGTCGATTCCGGCGACGCCGACCGACGACCGCGCGACCGCCCGGAGGTCGGGCAGGCGGTCGAGCGCCGACGACGTGACCGGCGTGGACACGTCGACGACCGCCGCAGCCGCCCCCGCGGCCGCGTCGACCAGGTCCTCGACGCCGTCCATCGACGCCACCTCGACCGTCGCCACGCCGTCGAGGACGCGGCGGTACGTCTCCACGTCGATCATCGGGTACTCCGGAACGACGACTCGGGGCACGTCGGGCGCCTCGACCGCCGGGGAAATGTGGTTGTGGGTTCGGCGACGACCCGTCAGCACCCGGCGCCGGGGACGGGCCACAGGCGCAGCGTCTCGCCGCGACCGGCCCCGAGGACGAGGCCGCGGTCGTCGGCCGCCGCCGCGAGGTTCGTCCGGAGGCGGCCGCCGACCGGGACGGACCACGCCTCGTCGACGCCGTCCGCCGTCCGGCGGAGGGCGGCGAGCCGCCGGCCCTCGCAGCCGGGCACGAGCAGTTCCGGCCGCCCGTCGCCGTCGAAGTCGCCCGCGGCGGCCATGTCGAGGTTCCGGCTGTCGAGCCGGTGGGAGCGGTAGCCGCCGTCGCGGGTCGCCACGAGGTCGAGGTCGGCGCCGTCGGCGCGGTAGAACTCCGCGACGCCGCCGATGTGAGGGGTGCGGATGGCGGCGACCTCGCGCTCCCCGCCGGGACCGAAAGGGGCGACGGCGATCTGGTGGCGCCAGCGGTAGCCGGCGCCGACGGGCGGGCCGGCCGCCGCGACGCCACCCTCCGGACGGAAGGCCACGAGCCGGGTTCCCTTCGTGGCGTCGCTGACGGGCACCAGCACCTCCGGGTCGCCGTCGCCGTCGACGTCGGTCACGATGGGTTTCGTGTCCTCGATGACGCCGGAGTTGGGGGTGAGATACCGTACCTCGCGGGTCAGCGGGTTCACCGCGGCCACGGCGCCGCCCTCGATCTCGTCGCCGAGCGCGCCGTGGGCGTACCGTTCGGTCGCCTTCCCGATGACGTAGACGGTCCCCCCGGCGACGACAACCCGGGCGTCCGGAAGGGCGTCGACCTCGAGCGGCCCGCCCGGGAGCGAGAGGGTGCTGTCGTAGCGGTCCGGCGTCGCCGCACCGTTCGGGATGGGGACGGGATGGGAGTACTCCGACCCGGCGTTGAGCAGCCGGACCCGGCCGTCGTTCACGGCGAGGAGCGGCGGCCCCTGGCCGTTGGCCGTGACGGGCGTGACGTCGGTCACCGAACACCCCTCGACCCGGAGCGCGCGGACGCCGGCGTCGGCCATGATGACGGCCCAGACCGTCCCCGGGCCGTCGTCCGCCGGCGCCGCGACCACCCACTCGCCGGGCGCCGAGAGGGAGACGTCGACCGGATCGACGTCCGGCATGGCCCCCCGACCGGCCGCGTACCGGTTGCCGTCGCGCCGGAGGTAGGTGTAGCCGTACGTCGCGTCGGCCGAGAGCGGGACCCCCAGCCTGTCGTCGGGGGTGCCGTCCGTCGTCCCCGTCGAGCCCCCGTCGCCGGTCGCCGGGGCCGCGCTACACCCTGCGAGGCCGGCGACGAGGGACAGCAGGTATCTTCGGCGCACGTCCGCCGTTCGACGTGGGGTGACATAACCACCGGGGTGACCGCCCGGCGCGGCGGGACACGGTTGGGGTGCCGAGCGCGAGCGCGGTCGGGAGAGGGGCGGACGAGGGACGGTACGAGCCGGGTTGGGAAGAGTTAACAACGTCAAGCCACAACGGCCCCCAAGGGGATCCGGAAAGGCATGGCAAGCGAGTTCGCGACCGTGTACCTGGGGATCATGTTCCTCAACTTCCTGTACATGGTTGGCCTCCTGTACGGCGGTATCTGGTACACCCGACAGACCACCGTCGAGTGCCCGGAGTGCGGGGTCAGGTACCCCAAGTACCGGATCGACAACCACGAGTGTCACCCGTCGCTCGTCGACGACGACAAGCCCTGGCACAACTACGGTGACTGACCCGGCGACGCGGGTCGGCCCAGGGACGTCCGGCCGGTCGGAGCGTCACCAGGAGAGGCCGGAGTCGTAGTCGGCGGCGTCGGCCGCGGTCGGGGTCTCGGGGTCGACGACGACGTCGACGAGAGCCGGACCATCGACCGCGAGCGCGTCGGCCGCCGCCTCCCTGAGCGCCGGGACGGACTCGGCCCGGAAGCCTGCGCAGTCGAACCCCTCGGCGACCGTCGCGAAGTCCGGCGAGGGCCAGTCGAACCGCGGACCGGCAGCCGGGAGCTTCCCCGACTTGCTGATGACCCCGTAGTCGGCGTTGTTGAAGGCGAAGACCGTCACGTCGAGCCCCGCCGTCGCGGCGGTGTGGAGCTCGGCGACCGACATCATGAGGCCGCCGTCGCCCGTGAGACAGGCGACCGGGCGGTCCGGGTCGGCGACCGCGGCCCCCAGCGCCGCCGGGACGCCGACGCCCATCCCCGCCCACGATCCGGCGGTGACGTACCGCTCCGGGCCGAGCGCGTCGAAGACCTGCTTCGCCCAGAGGCGAAATCCCCCGACGTCGGTCGTGACGACCGCCCCGGGAGCGATGGCCTCGCGGAGCGCCCGGAGCGCGGCCGGGGTCGGCATCGGCGTCCGCTCGTCGAGCAACCCCGCGTCCCGCAGGTGTGTGTCGTACTCCTCGCGCACGGCGCGCCCGACGGCGGCGCCGTCCCAGGCGCCTCCGGCGTCGACCCGGTCGGCGAGGCGGCGGGCGACCGCGCCGGCGTCGCCGACGACGCCCACGTCCACCTCGTAGGAGTGCGAGAGGTCGGCGGGATCCACGTTGACGTGGACGAGGCGGTCGCCCATCGGCAGCGACCAGTGGCCGGTCGACACGCCGTCGAAGTCGGTGCCGAGCGCGAGGGTGCAGTCGGCCGCGGCCATCGCCGCCCGCGCGCTCGCCGGCGTGTGCGTGCCCGTGACGCCGAGCGTCCGGGGGTCGTCGTCGGGCACGACGCCCTTGCCCTTGTACGAGGCGACGACTGGGAGGTTCAGCCGCCGGACGAGGTCGACGACCGCCCCGCGGTCGGGGGAGCGGCGCGTCCCGCCGCCCACGTAGACCAGCGGCCGGTCGGCGTCGGCCAGGCGGGCGGCGGCGCGGGCCACGGCCCCGTCGTTGTCGACCGTCGGGGTCGCGTCGGGGTACTCGACCGGCGACGCGGCGCACTCCCCGGCCAGCACGTCGCTCCCGACGCCGAGCCGGACGGGCCCGTACGGCGGCGTCGTCGCGTCCCGCAGACCCCGGGCGACGGCGGAGGGCAGGGCGTCCGGGGTCTCGACGGTCAGGTTCGTCCGGACGACGTTGTCGAACGTGTCGGGCGCGATCTCGTGGATGGGACCGTCGCCACGTCGGTCCGCGGGGACGTCCGCAGAGACGTGGACCAGCGGCACGCAGTCGCCGAGCGCGTTCTTCAGCCCGTGGGTCGCCTTGGCGTCGCCCGGCCCCGGGACCGTCACCGTCGCGGCGAGGCCGCCCCCCGACTCGTAGTGGCCCCACGCGACGTGGGGGATGGCGGTCTCGTCCCGTGCCATCAGGTAGGTCAGGTCGTCGTGGTCGTCGACGGCGACGTCGAGCGGGAGCGTCTGGGTGCCGGGGATGCCGACGACCGTCTCGACGCCGGCGTCGGCGAGGGCCGCACAGACCCGGTCGCCGCCGGTGGGGACGTCGGCGTCGGACCCGTCGGTCACGGCGACGTCCCCCAGGCTGTCCGTCGGTGCTCGACGACCGGGGCGGCGGGGCGGGTCGCCGGACCCGGCGCGGGGCGGGCGGGCGAACGCGTCGTCATCGCGTCACCGGTCCCGCCGGGGGCACATCACTCTGGCGGGGCGAGCGCCGCCGCGGCCGCCGGGGGGGCGAGGGGTTTATTCTCCTCCGCCGTCGGAGGAGGGGTATGCGGATGGAACTCCGGGTCTGTAAGCTCTGCCACGAGGGGGAACACGGCAACGAGCGGAAGACGGCGATCACGCGGGACATGGTCCGCTGTGCGCGGCGCGTCCGGGAGTACAAGGACCTCATCGGGCTCGACGAGCTTCACCTCACGATGGTCTCGGAGGGCGACCCCGGCGGGGCCGAGGCGCTCTCGGTCATCGTCGCCGGCATCGAGAACGACCAGATCACGCTCTCGGACACGCAGTTGGTGATGGAGGACGACGACGGCAACTTCCTCGTCTACCCGGAACCGAAGGACATCCTCGAGGTCCTGACGCGGAACATCGACCAGATGAGCGAGCACACCCGCCAGGATGTGACGGTCGAGCTCTCGACGGAAGGGGCGGAACTGCTCTCGGCCTGAACGCGCGGGAGGGAAGGGAGGTCCCGAGGCGAGGTCAGTCGTCCTCGGTCGGCTGGCCGCCGTCGGCGGCGGCGGTCGGCTCACGACCCTCCTCGAGTTGCTTCTCCCAGCGGACCCGGAGGAGGTTGCCGTACATCGAGAGCACCAGGCCGACGAACAGGACGAGGACGCCGGCGTTGATGCCGATGGTGAGCAGGATGTTCGTCGGACCGCCGCCGATCGCGAGTTCCCGGGGGACCGGGTAGCCCTCGTCGAAGATCGACGCGACCATCACGCTGGTGATGCCGAGGACCGTGAGCACGCCCATGAGGTTGGTCACCGTGTTCCACGAGGGCGCGAGGGTGAGGTCCTCGATGCCGTCGTCGGCGTGGGTCTCGGGGATCAGCTCCCGCGGGATGAACGCCTTCGGCTCGACCGGGTAGAACGCCGGGTGGAAGCCGTGTTCGAAGATGTGGAACATGACCCCCATCAGCATGATGACGCCCAGCAGGCCGTGGAAGACGACGAAGGCCATCGCGGCCGTCTTCGTGGCGAAGTAGGCCATCAGCCCGGTCTTGCTCCAGATCAGCAGGCCGCTGATGGTCAGCAACATCAGCTCGACCGAGAAGATGAACACCACGCCCTTGCCGATGTACGAGAGCAGCGGGATCTCGTCGGGCTCGCCGCCCGCGAACTGCCTCGCGTTGGGGTGGCGCTCGTCGGCGTTCCCGAGCAGGAACTGGACGTCCTGGATGAACGCCTGGATGTCCTTCGGGCCCGGGACGATCTCCTTGAAGTTGCTCCGGCCGGTGTCGCTGATGACCATCAGCACCGCCCAGAAGACGATGAGGGCGACCAGCCCCATGCCGGCCAGGCGGTGGAGGGCGGCGACGCCCGCGCTGCCGCCCATCAGCTCCAGCAGCCACCAGAGCTCGTCGTTGAACATGATGCTGTACCCCGTGAAGAACAGCAGGAACACGTCGAGCGCCAGCAGCGAGTGGAACGTCGTGGTGACGCGCGTGAACTTGCCGTGGTCGAGGTTGGTCACTCCCGCTCACCTCCGTCGGTCGCGACGGCCTCTCCGCCGGCCTCGTCGGGCTGGCGCATCCGGGCCGCGAGGCGCCGGAACGCGCCCCAGTGGATGAAGACCATCACGAGGATGAAAACCCCCATCAGGACGTCGGCCGCGTGGATGAAGGCGATGAGGAAGTCGAGCGCCGGGATGGTGTTACCCACCACCCAGTCGGTACCGACCCCGCCGCCCTCGACGGTCGGCGAGACGCGGAACAGGTTCTCGTAGAAGACCGCCGTGCCCGCGGCCCACCAGACCGAGAGGAAGGCGACCAGCAGGCCGGCGGCGGCGCTGACGAGGACCGATCCCGGGCTGTATCCGCTGGTCTCCGGGAGGTCGTCCTGGTAGCTCATTGGAACGCCTCCGCGCCGTCCTTGCCGAAGATGATCTCCATCGAGACGTCGTTGAAGAACGTCCCGCTACCCCGGCGGTCCAGCTCCGATGCGATCTCGTCGGGCTCGCCGACGAGGAGGGCGTCGGTCGCACACTCCTCGGCGCAGGCCGGCCCCTTGCCGACGTTCTGTCGCTCCTCGCACATCGTACACTTGTCCATCGTGCCACCGGTGCCGAACAGCTGTGCCGCCCCCGAATCGGACTCGGGGAACTGCGGCGCGCCGAACGGGCAGGCCGACAGGCAGTACTGACAGCCGATACAGAGGTCGTCGCGGACCTGGACGAACTCGGTGTCCTTCTTGATCAGCGAGTCGGTCGGACAGACCGAGACGCAGGGGGCGCTCTCGCAGTGGTAACACTGCATCGGGATGCTCGTCTCGCCCGGGGATTCCCCCTGGGCGAGCGCCTGTGCGCTGTTGGCGTTGAGCCCCTGGGCGCCCTCCTGCCCCTCGAGCATCGTCGAGATGCTGATCCGCTGTTCGTCCGGGGCGACGTCCCAGGTGCGCTTGCAGGCGACGACACAGCCCCCGCAGTCGATACACGCCTCGACGTCCGGGAAGATGCGAGTCCCCTCGCCGGTGCTCATCACGCCCTGCCGCATGACTTCTTTGTTGCTTGACATGTTTGTCACCTCCTATTGCACCGTGTTCTGATCGCGGACGTCGAAGTCCTTCTGCTGGCCGATGCCCTGGCGGTCCTGCGGGAACTCGATGTCGACGTCCATGTTGAGTTCCTCGAGCAGGCTCTCGGTCGCCGGTCTGACGGCCACCATCGACACCTTCGTCTCCTGCATCTGGGTCTCGACGTCGTAGCCCCGGGACGTGATGGCGTTCGCCGAGTCGCCGATGGCGTACGGCACCATGCCGTCGGGGTATTTGTCCTCCAGGCTCTGTCCCTTGAACACGCCGCCCCAGTGGAAGGGGAGGAAGATCTCGTCGTCGTTCGGCCGGTCGGTCACCCGGGCTTTCACCAGGACCGACCCCTTGTCGGTCGACGAGACCACGACCAGATCGCCGCCGTCGACGCCGACCTCCTCGGCCTTGGCCGGGGTCATCTCGGCGTACATGTGCGGCTGCAGGTCGGCGGTGTGGATGTTGCTCCGCGTCTCGGAGCCGCCGCCCTGGTGTTCGACCTGCCGGCCCGTCGTCATGATGGTGTCGAGGGTCGGCCCGGAGCCGTCCTCGTGGATGATCCGCATCGCCTTCTCCTGCTCGCGGGCGTTGTTCTGGTCGAGCCGGTAGAAGTTCTGCTGCTGGCCGTTCGCGGGCCATTCCTCGACCAGGTCCGGCCGCGGGCTCTCGATGGGCTCGCGGTGGACGGGCACCGTGTCCAGGAAGCTCCACACTACGGCGCGGGCCCGACCGCGCCCGGTCGGCGCGTCGGGCTGCCGGAAGTCGTACTGCTCGTAGAACGACGGGTCGACGTTCTGGGTCTCCTTCAGGTAGGCGTCGAACGTCGCGCTCCCCGTGTCGGGGTTGTCGAGCGCCTTCGCGGCGGTGTACACCGACTTGTCGTTATCGAGCGCGTGCTTCTGCGGGATGGTGAGCTCGTCGGACTGGGTCGACTGGGTCGGGTCGAGGAGGCTCTTCGGCGGCACCGTCTTCCAGCCCGGGTACTCCGGAACGCCGTGGATCTGGCCGTCGCTGGCCGTGTCGGCGCCGCTCGCCCACTCCGGCTGGTACGGCGCCCGGGTCAGGTCCAGCGCCTCCTCCATGCTGTCGTAGCGGTCGCCGACGGCGTCGACCGTGTTCTGGAGCGGGTAGTCGTCGCCCTCCCATTCCTCCGGGCTCGGGGCGCTGACACCCCACCGGGTCCGGAAGTCCTGACCCCCGTTGTTCGGGTCCATGTCGTCGTTCCAGATGATGGGCGTGCCGGGATGGTCCTCGCCCCAGCAGGGCCAGGGGAGCATCCAGTACTCGCCCTCGACCGGCGTCCCTTCGGCCCCCTGCAGGTTCTCGTGGGAGAACGCGTAGTCGTACTCCAGGTGCTGCTGGAGCCGTTCGGGGGTCTGCCGGTAGCCGATGGTGTTGGTCCCGAGGTTGAACTCCCGGATGACGTTCTCGTAGGTAGACTTCCCGTTGTAGAGCTCCGGGCCGGCGCCCCAGTCGAAGTGCTCGCCGAAGCCCAGCGCGTCGGCGAGCTCCTGCATGATCTGCAGGTCCGGCTTGGAGTTGTGCGACGGCGACTTGACCGGCTCGGACCACTGGGTCGCCCGGTGGGTGTTGGTCAGGGAGCGGTAGTGCTCGTACTGGCTGGACGCCGGCAACAGCAGGACCGGCGGGCCGTCCTCGTAGTCCGGGAGGACGCTCGCCACGGAGGGGAACACGTCGATGACCACCAGCAGGTCGAGGTTCTCCATCCCCTCTTTCATCTGCTCCATCTCGCTGATGGAGTTCGCGGAGTGCCCCCAGAAGAACGCGATCTTGACCTGGTCGGGCTGGTAGACCGGCGTCTCATGGTAGCGGTCCTCCTGGTCGAGCGCGCCCTCGAACCAGCGGGCCACCGTCAGCCCGCTCTGGAACATCATCGAGTTCGGGGCCGGGTTGTCGGCGCCGAAGTCCTGGCCGTCGCTGCTCTCCGGGAACGCGTCCGGATCCTCGGCGTCGCTTCCCCGGACGTACTTCTCCGGCGGCATCACCTCGAAGCGGTCGTACATGTCCGCGAACGAGGTCGACCCGCTGGTGTACGGGTTCAGGTCCCAGATGTCGGCCCACCACGCCCAGCCGCCGGGAGAGAGCCCGTAGTAGCCGGGCAGGATGTGGCTCGCGACCGCGAGGTCGGTCGCCCCCTGGACGTTCGCGTGGCCGCGCATGACCTGGAGGCCGCCGCCGCTCCGGGCCGCGCTCCCGGACGCGAGGCTGGCCTCGGCGTACGAGCGGATGTTCTGGGTCCCGTTGTTGTGCTGGGTCCCGCCCATCGCCCACTCGATCTGGATGTGCGGGCGGTTCTCGTGGAAGAGCTTCGCGATCTTCTCGATGTCCTCGACCGAGAGCCAGGTGATGTCCGAGACCGTCTCCTTGTCGTACTGGTCGAGTTCGGCGTCGACGTCCTCCCAACCCTGGACGCGGTCGGTGAGCATGTTCTGCCCGGTGTCGTCCGCGTCCGGATCCATCGCCAGGCCGTACTCGTCGCGCAGCTCCTTGATGACGCCCATCATCAGGGCCACGTCGGTCCCGGGACGGAACCGCATGAACTCGTCGGCGTGGGCCGCGGTCTTGGTGAACCGCGGGTCGAGCACCAGGATGGTGCCGCCGCGCTTCTGGCCCTCCAGGATGTGTTGCATCGCGATGGGGTGGGCCTCCGCCGGGTTCTGTCCGATGACGACCAGCAGGTCGAAGTTGCGGTAGTCCTGCAGGGAGTTCGTCATCGCGCCGTAGCCCCAGGTGTTGGCCAGCCCCGCGACCGTCGTGGAG
>JBDGSZ010000016.1:14786-42178 GCA_042217265.1 Haloferacaceae archaeon | reverse complement strand
CGTACATTCACACCTACTACGAAGACATAGAAGACCGCTATCGGGCGGAAGTCTTCAAGTTCCGAATCTAAGTCGCCGGTTAGTGCCCGGGGTAATCCCGTTCGAAGCGGTCGTCTATTTCGTCCGAATCAATATGGATTAGCACCGGGCGACCATGCGGGCACGCCCACGGGTTTTCACAGTCGTCAAGCGTCGATAGTAGGTCGACGACCGACCCGTCGGTTAGCGACGTGTTCCCCGTAATCGACGGGTAGCAAGCCATGTCCGAAAGCAAGTCGTCGGCGACGGCTTCGACGGTGTCTTCCGCCGCGTCTTCGCCCCCGACCAAGTCGGATAGCACGTCGCGGATTACCGACGGGCCGGCGGCTTCGGCGACAAGCCCGGGAACGGTCGTGACTTCGACCGTGCGGTCGTCGACAAGATTCGCGTGAAAGCCCAAGCGGGCAAGCGCGTCTTGGTAGCCGTCGAAAAGGGCGGCTTCGCGGGCCGTCAATTCCAATTCGACCGGGTCGGCTAACGCTTGGGTGGTCGTGTCGCCTTCGAAGCGTTCCTTTAGCCGTTCGTAGTTGATTCGTTCGTCGGCGGCGTGTTGGTCGATTAGGATTAGCCCGTCGTCGGCTTCGGCGACGATATACGTGTCGTGTAGTTGCCCCAAGACGCGAAGGTCGGGGAAGTTATCGTATTCCGTCGACGGGTGGGCGTCGTCGCCGCTAAGCGTGGTTTGGGTATCGGGACCGTTCGTGACCGGCGACTGCGACAGGCGCGGGTGGGGCGACGAAGACGACGGCGAATCGAACGTCGACGACGATCGGGCCGACGACCCCGACGACGGCGACCGTGATTTGCCGTCGTCTTCCGACGTCGAACCCACGGGTGACGACGCCGAAGACGCCGACGCCGACCGGGTCGATTCGGTATCGGGCGACGGTCGGGACGTCACACCGTCGGGTGTGTCGTCGGTATCGGCGTCGTCGGTGCCCGCGTCGGCGGTGCTATCGGTCGCCGCGTCGTCGGTATCGTCGGACGTCGACGACGGTTCGATTTTCGCTTGGTCGGGGGCGCTTCGCCCGCGTGGTGCCGACGACCGTAGTATGCCTTCTTCCCGAAGCGTGTCTTCGATAGCGGTTCGGACTTGTCGCTTGACGGCGTCCGGTTTACTCCATCTTACCTCCATCTTTCGGGGGTGAACGTTCGCGTCTACGCCGCCCGGCGGGACGTCGACGAACAGCACGGCGAAGGGGTAGCGGTCCGCGGCCAGTTGCCCGCCGTAGCCCGTGACGACCGCCTCGCGCAGTTCGGCGGCGGGGACGTACCGCCCGTTGACGAACGTCGCGAGGTAGTCCCGGCTCGCGCGGGTGGTCTCGGGGTGGCTGACGAGGCCGTGAACGCGCTCGACCGCCGCCTCGTCCGGGGTCGCGTCGACGCCGACCATCGCCTCGGCCACCTCGCGGCCGTAGACGGCGAGGACCGCCGAGCGGAGGTCGCCCCGCCCGTCCGTTGCGAACGTCTCGCGCCCGTCGTGGCTCAGCGACACCGCCACGTCGGGGTTCGCGAGCGCGTACTGCGAGACGACGCGGTTGACGTGGTCGAACTCCGTCGCGGGCGTCCCGAGGAACTTCCGGCGCGCCGGCGTCTCGCCGAACAGGTCGCGCACCTCGACGACCGTCCCGGGGGGGCAGGCCGCCGGTTCGACCTCGCCGACCGAGCCGTTGTCGACGACGATCTCGTTCCCCCGGTCGGCGTCGGGCGGGCGCGAGCGGACCGCCAGCCGCGAGACGGCGCCGATGGTGTACAGCGCCTCGCCACGGAAGCCGAGCGTGCCCAGCCTGTCGAGGTCGTCGGCCGACCCGATCTTCGAGGTGGTGTGTTCCGCGACCGCCAGCCGCAGTTCGTCCGCGGTCATCCCGGCTCCGTCGTCGCGCACCCGCAGGAGGTCGGTCCCGTCGCCGTCGACCCGGACCGCGACGCGCGCCGCGCCGGCGTCCAGGCTGTTCTCCACGAGTTCCTTGACCGCCGACGCCGGGCGCTCGACTACCTCTCCTGCCGCGATGCGGCGGACGGTCTCGTCGTCCAGCCGTTCGATGGCGCCCTCGCCGCTCATGGGCTGTCCTCGGCGGCGCGGTGTATGAAGCCGACGCCGCGCTCGCGCCGTTCGGGCCACGCGTCTCGCGGTTCGTCTCGTTCCGTTCCGCGGCTCACCGCGTCTGCCGATTCGGCCCGTGGCCTGCTCCTTCGGCCGCGCCCCTCGGCTACGCCACTCTGTTCCGCAACGTCTCGCCCGCCCGGAACCGCTCGACGTTCTCCTTCACGAGGTCGGCGATGTCGAGGTGGTAGCGGTTCGTCGCGCTCCCCTTGTGCGGCGAGATGATCACCTCATCCATCCCCCACAGCGGCGAGTCCTCCGGCAGGGGCTCGGTCTCGAACACGTCGAGCCCCGCGCCGGCGATCTCGCCGGACTGGAGCGCGTCGACCATCGCCGCCTCGTCGACGACGGGGCCGCGGGCGACGTTCACGACGTAGGCGTCGTCGCGCATCAGCGCGAACTCCTCGGCGGCGAGGGTCCCTTCCGTCTCGGGGGTGTGCGGGACCGCCATCGCGACGAACCGGGCGTCGTCGATCGCCGCGTGGAGGTCGTCCGGGTGATAGAGGTCAGACACGCCGTCGACCGGGTCGTCGGAGCGCCGGACGCCGACCACGTCCATCCCGAGGGCGTCCGCGCGGGTCGCGATCCCCTTCCCGATGGTGCCGAGACCAACGACGCAGAGCCGCTCGTTCTGGACCGTGAACGGGCGCTCGTACGGCGGATCGTGCCAGTCGCCCCGGTTCTGGTGGTCGCGGTAGACGTGGAGGTACCGCGCGAGCGAGAGCATGTAGCCCACGGCGATCTCGCCGACGGTCGCGTCGTGGATACCCGTCGAGTTCGTGAGGGGGACGCCCGTGGCGTCGTAGGCCTCGGTGTCGAAGGCGTCGTAGCCCGCGCGGATGCAGTGGGTCCACGCCGCGTCGAGAAACGCCTCGCGGGGGTGGAAGCTCGCGACCGCGTCGGTCTCCGTGTAGGTCTCGCCGTCGCCGACGAGTTCGGCCGGGAGCGAGAGGTCGTCGAACGCCTCGACGAACGCCTCCGCCGGGATGACGTTCTCCACCGACTCGTGGACACACAGCCGTTCGAGCGTTGGTCGGGTCACGTCGACCCCTCACGCGGTCGGAAATTGAGACTTTCGTCACGTCTCTACCGAACGATAGTGAGGGTTTGGGCCCCTGTGGCGGCCGTACTCGATCGACCGTGAAGATAGGTTTACGTAGGGGGGTCGACCAATGCCGGGATATGGATGTGACCGAGGCGGTGGCGCAGATACTCGCCGAAGAGGGGACCGACTACCTGTTCGGCTTCCCGTCGAACCCGCTGCTCGACTCCGGTGCGGCCGAGGACGCCGGCCTCCGGACCGTCGTCGTCCGGCAGGAACGAACGGGCGCGCACATGGCCGACGCCGTGTCGCGGATCACCTCGGGCAACGAGGTGGGCGTGTTCTGCTGTCAGCACGGCCCGGGTACCGAGAACTCCTTCGGAGGGATCGCACAGGCGTACGCCGAGTCCGTCCCGATGGTCGCGTTCCCGCGCGGCTACGAGCGCTCGAAGACCGACGTCGACCCGAAGTTCAACTCCTTTCTCAACTACCAGCACGTCACGAAGACGGCAGAACAGCTGACCGACCCCGAGGGCGTCGTCGAGGTCGTCCGCCGGGCGTTTCACGCGGCTCGCAACGGCCGGCCGCGGCCCGCGCTGGTCGAGATCCCGATGGAGGTCTGGGACATGGAGGTCGGCGAGCCCGACGACCTCGGCTACACGCCGACCTCCGGGAGCCGCGTCGGGCCCGACCCGGGGCAGGTCGACGCCGCGCTCGACGCGGTGCTCTCCGCCGACGACCCCGTCCTCTTCGCCGGGCAGGGCGTCAACTACGCGGAGGCGTGGGGGCCGCTGCGGGAGTTCGCGGAGCTCCTCGAACTGCCGGTCGCGACGAGCCTCAACGCCAAGGGCGCGTTCCCCGAGGACCACGACCTCTCGCTCGGCGCGGCCTCGAAGTCCGAGCCCCGACAGCTCGCGCGGTTCATGGACAAGACCGACTGTCTGTTCGGCGTCGGCTGTAGCTTCTCGACGACCGCCTACGGCCTCACCGTCCCCGAGGACAACAGTATCGTCCACTCGACGCTCGACACCGGCGACATCGACAAGGAGGCCGACGTCGACGTTGCCCTCCCCGGCGACGCGAAACTCGTCCTCGAGGCGCTGGTCGACGCGGCCGAGGAGCGTCTCGACGGCCCGCGCGGCCGGCGCGAGGACGTCGCCGCGGAGATCGCCGCGATCCGCGAGGCGTGGCTCGACGACTGGAGCGACAAGCTCCACTCCGACGAGACGCCGATCAGCCCCTACCGGGTCGTCGCGGAACTCGACGACCTGCTCCCCAAGGAGGAGACGATCATCACCCACGACGCCGGCAACCCGCGTGATTTCATGTCGGCGTTCTACACGGCGACGGAGCCGATGAGCTACGTCGGCTGGGGCAAGACCACCCACCTCGGCTACGGGCTGGGTCTCGCGATGGGCGCGAAGATCGCAGAGCCCGACAAGCTCTGTGTCAACGTCTGGGGCGACGGCGCGGTCGGCATGACCGGGCTCGACATCGAGACGGCGACCCGCGAGGACCTCCCGATCCTCTCGGTCTACCTCAAGAACCACGAGATGGCGAGCTACGACACGCCCTTCGGCGGCGACTTCGCCGCGGTCGCGGAGGCGCTCGACGCCGACGGCGTCCACGTCGAGGACCCTGACGAACTCCGCCCGACGCTCGAGCGGGCGATAGAGCAGGTCCAGAACGGCACCACGACGCTCGTCCAAGTGATAACGGAACAGGAGACGGAGCTGTCGCGGCCGGACCTCGACTAGCCGGGTCCGGCGGCGGCTACTCGCCGACGTGCTGTTCCCACCTGTCGACGCCGGCCTCGGCGACCTCACGGTCCTGTTCGACCGCGCCGCCGGAGACGCCGATCGCGCCGACGATCTCGCCGTCGCGCTCCAGCGGGTATCCGCCGCCGAAGATCACGATCCGTCCCTCGTCGGTCGTCTGGAGACCGTACAGCGAGTTGCCCGGCTCGGAGGCCTCGGCGAGTTCGTGGGTCGGCGTGTCGAGTGCCGCCGCGGTGTACGCCTTGTTCCGGGAGATCGACACTGAGGCGAGCCACGCCCCGTCCATGCGGTGCTGGGCGACCAGGTTCCCCTCCGCGTTCGCCACCGCGATGACCATCGGGTTGTCTATCTCGTCGGCCGCCTCCTCTGCGGCCGCGATCAGTTCTGTCGCCTCGTCGAGTGTGACGTCGTCTGACACGTGTACCACCGGTGTCGCCCGCGTGCGGCGGACGACACCGGCAGGTCAGAGTCGGCCTGTGAAATCACCCACGGTCAGTGAGATACGGACGCGTACGGAGTCTCCGGAGCCGCCGGGCCGGCGTCAGTCCAGCCGCTCTTGCCACTCGCTCACCCGTCCGAGCAGCGCCGCCGGCGTCGTCTCCGCGGGGTCGAGGTCACGGAGGGCGTCGAGCACCGCGCGCTCGTCGGGGTCGAGTCCGTCGCTCTCGTCGTCCGCCCACGCCCCCGCTCCGAGGTCGAACGTCGTCTGGACGGGGCCGCCGCCCCCGCCGCGGGCCTCGACTGCCTTCTCCTCGCGCAGTCTGTCGAGTACGTCGGCGGCGCGGTCGACCACCGGCGCCGGCACGCCGGCGAGGTCGGCGACGTGAATACCGTACGACCGGTCGGTCGGGCCCTCGCGAACCGTCCGGAGGAAGGTCACGTCGTCGCCGGCGTCGTCCACCGCGACGTGGACGTTCGCGGCGCGGTCGAGTCGCTCGACCAGCCCCGTCAGTTCGTGGTAGTGGGTGGCGAACAGCGTCCGTGCGCCCACCTCGTTGTGGAGATACTCCGTCGCCGCCCACGCGATGCTGATGCCGTCGTACGTCGCCGTCCCCCGCCCCACCTCGTCCAGCACGACGAGTGACTCCTCGGTCGCGCCGTGGAGGATGTTCGCCAGTTCGCCCATCTCGACCATGAACGTCGAGCGGCCCTGTGCGAGTTCGTCGAGCGCGCCGACGCGGGTGTAGACGGCGTCCACGGGGCCGACCGTCGCGGCGTCGGCCGGGACGAACGAGCCGGCCTGTGCGAGGACGACGATCAGCGCCGCCTGCCGCATGTAGGTGGACTTCCCGCTCATGTTCGGCCCGGTGACGAGAAGGAGGCGCCGGTCGGACTCCAGATGGAGGTCGTTCGGCACGAAATCCGTCGTCGTCTCCACCACGGGGTGACGACCCGCCTCGACCGAGAGCAGTCCCGTCTCCGCTGGCGCGAGCGTCGGCCGACACCAGTCGGCCTCGACGGCGTGGGTCGCGAGGCTACAGAGGGCGTCGAGTTCCGCGAGGACGCCGCCAACGCTCCGCAGGAGGTCGGCGTGGTCCGCGACCGACTCGCGGAACTCCGCGAACAGGACCCGCTCGCGGTCGGCGCGCTCCGCCTCCAGCCGCCGGACCTCGCGGGCGTGTTCCTCCAGGTCGTCGGTGACGTACCGCCGCGAGTTCTTGAGCGTCTTTATCTCGCGGTAGTCGTCGGGGACCCGGTCGGTCTCGGAGTTCCCGACCTGGATGTAGTGCCCGTCGGTCGTGTTCCGGTCGACCTGGAGGTGGGTGATCCCCGTCCGCTCTTTCTCGCGCGCCGCGAGGCCGTCGAGCCACGCGACGACGTCCTCGTGGTCGTCGATCAGGTCGTCGAGCGCGTCGTCGTACCCCCGACGGAAGAGCCCGCCCTCCGTCGTCGTCTCGGGCGGGTCGTCGACCAGCGCCGCGTCGATCCGTTCGCGGAGGTCTGCGGCGGCCGCGCGGTCCGGGCGGTCGAGCAGGTCGGCGACCGGCGACGGCTCCAGCCCGCTCCCCGCGGCCGCCTCGCGCAGGTCGGGCAGGAGCGCGAGCGTCTCTTTCACCCGGACGAGCGCCGTCGCGTCCGCGCTCCCGCTCGCGACTCTCGCCGCGAGCCGTTCGAGGTCCGAGGCGCCGTCGAGGAGGTCGGTCAGCCGGTCGCGCGCGAGCGCCGCCGCCGCGAGCGCCCCGACGGCGTCGTGGCGCCGCTCGACCGTTTCGGTATCCCGGCGGGGCCGGACGAGCCACTCGCGCAGGAGCCGTCGCCCGGCCGCCGTCTCGGTGTGGTCGACGACGTCGAGCAGCGTCGGCCCGTCGCCGGTCATCGGCTCGACGAGTTCGAGGTTGCGCCGCGTCGTCGCGTCGAGGCCGACGCCGTCGCTCCCGTCGTACGCCCGGATGCGGGTCATCGCGGCCGTCACGGACTCGTTCGTCGCCGCGACGTACGCGAGCGCGGCGCCCGCGGCGGCGACGGCGGGACGCTCCAGTCCGACCCCCTCGACCACCTCCTCGCCGAACTGCTCTGCGAGCCGCTGTCTCGCGCGGCCCGGTCCGAACGCCCGCGCCTCGTGGAGTGTCAGCGTCGCCTCGGTGGCCTCGCGCAGGCGCGCGAGGAGCGCGTCGTCGTCGCGCAGGTCCGGTCCCGGCAGCACCTCCGTCGGGTCGAACCGTGCGAGTTCCGCGACCGCCGTCTCGCCGTCGGCGGCGGTCGTCGCGCGGAACTCGCCCGTCGTCGCGTCTGCGAGCGCCAGCCCGTACCGGCCGTCGACCCGGACCAGCGCCGCGAGATAGCGCGCCGCGGCGTCGTCGGCCTCGAGGAGCGTCCCGGGCGTCACGACGCGGGTCACCTCGCGCTCGTGGCTGCCGTCCGCCAGCGCCTCGTCGCGCTGGTCCGCGACTGCGACGCGGTAGCCCCGCTCGACCAGCGCACGGAGATACGGCGTCAGCTCCGAGCAGGGGACGCCCGCCATCGGGTGGGTCGTCCCGCCCGCCGCCTTCTGTGACACCGCCAGGTCGAGCTCCTCGCTGACCAGTTCGGCGTCGGCCCCGAAGAACTCGTAGAAGTCCCCGACCTGCATCGCGAGGACGTCGGCTCCCGACTCCTGCTTCAGCCGGGTGAACTCCTCGACGATTCCCATGGCTCACGCTCCCCGTCGTACCGATAAAGCGTGACGGTCGCGACCGGTGACCGACAGCCCTACCCGACGGCCCCCGGCGCGACGTTCGACTCCCGCCCCGCTGATTAATCGGTCTTTCCGTCCGCGAGCGCCGCCGCGACCGCCCGCTCGACTGCCTCGGGTGCCGGCGCGAACGCACACCGCCGGCCGTCCGGGAGGTCCGCCGTCGTCGCGTGGTCCGCGAACGCGCGCTCGACGCCCGTGGCGTCCCGGACGGCGACGCCGAACCGGAGCGAGGGGTCGGCCTCTCGCGCCTCCAGGAGCGCCGCCGCGGCGGGCGATTCGGTCCCGAACCGGACCCCTCCGACCGCGGTGACGCCGCCTCGCGTCCGCACGACGCGGCCCTCGACCGCCGCAACGTCCGCCTGCTCCTCGGCGTGCGGCGTCGCGCCGACGACCGAGAGCCCCCGCTCCGGCACCAGCGGCCGGAGGTCGGGGTCGGCGAGCGACTCGACCAGCCACCGGGTCGTCTCTGCCGTCGGCTCGCGGGCGGCGTCGTCGCGCAGGTCGACGAGGGGGTTGACCGCCCCCGGCCCCTCGCCGACGTCGACGCCGTAGCGCACCGCGCGCTCGAGGAACGCGGTCGCGCCGCCGACCGCCTCGGCCAGCCCCTCGCCCGACGCCAGCCGCGCGGCGACGGCGCTCGACAGGACACAGCCCGAGCCGTGGGTCGCCCGCGTGTCGACCCGGGGGTGTTCGAACCGCTCGACGCCCGCTCCCGTGACGAGCGTGTCGACCACCCCGTCGGTCTCGGTCAGGTGCCCGCCCTTCACGAGTACCGCGTCGACGCCGGTCTCTCTGATCTGTTCGCCCGCGGCGCGGGCGTCGGCGGGCGTCTCGACCGCGCTGCCGGCCAGCACCGCCGCCTCGTCGGCGTTCGGGGTCGCCAGTTTCGCGCGCGCGAGCAGGTCCTCGTACGCCGCCTCGGCCGCCTCGCTCAGCAGCCGGTCGCCCGACGCCGCGACCATCACCGGGTCGACGACCGTCGGCGCGTCGAGGCCGCCGAGGAGGTCCGTGACCGTCTCGACGACCGGCGCCGTCGCGAGCATCCCCGTCTTCACGGCGCCGAGGGCGACGTCGTCTGTGACGGCGCGGTACTGCGCCCGGACGTGGTCGACCGGGAGGACGTGGCTGTCCGCGACGCCCCGTGTGTTCTGTGCCGTCGTCGCGGCCACGACGCTCGTGCCGAAGACGCCGTGGGCCGCGAAGGTCTGGAGGTCGGCCTGTATCCCGGCGCCGCCGCCCGAGTCGCTTCCCGCTATCGTCAGGGCGACCGGCGGCGCGACCGGCGCGTGCGTTCGTGTCACGGCGGCCGTACCACGTCGTCGTACTTGTGGGTGGCGCGTCGCCGCCGCCTACCCGTAGTACCGCTCGACGAGGTCGGCGGCCGCGTCCGGCGTGACCCGGTAGGCACGGCCGCCCTCCGGGGTCCGGACGGCGAACTCGTAGCGCTCGCTGTCGGGGACGTACCAGCGGTCGGGGTGGGCGTGGAGCGCGCGGGGGAGGTCGTCGGCCGCCGCCGTCTCGGCCGGCCCTCCGTCGGGGTCGTCCGACCCGGCGCCGTCACGTCGCACCCCGTCGTCGACCGCGTCGTCGACCGGTTCGACCAGCAGTTCTCCCGTCGCCGCGGGGTGTTCGACGACGAGACCGCGGCCGCCGTCTTCACGCTCGGCCGCGCGACGGGTCTGTTCCATCAGGATCGCCTGCGTGTCGTAGGTCGGGTCGTCGCCGGGCCGACACTGCTCGTAGCTGCCGTCGGCGTCCATCTCCCACGCGCGGCGGTTGTCCGCGAGCATGACCTCGAGGACGAACCGCAACTGCTCGCGGATCGTCGGGTCCTCGACGGGCGCTATCGCCTCGACGCGGTTGTCGAGGTTGCGGGTCATCCAGTCGGCGCTCCCGAGGTAGTACTCGGGGTCGCCGCCGTTCTCGACGTAGACGATCCGCGAGTGTTCGAGGAACCGACCGACGACGCTCCGCACGGTGACGTTCTCGCTCAGCCCCTCGATACCGGGGCGGAGCCGGCAGATGTCCCGGACGATCAGGTCGATATCCACGCCCGCCCGCGCCGCGGCGTAGAGTTCGCGGACGATTCCCGGGTCCTCCAGGGCGTTGACCTTCGCGACGATGCGCGCGCGCCGTCCGGCGCGGGCGTGGTCGGCCTCGCGCCGGATCATCTCGACGAAGCGCTCGCGCATCGCGACGGGGGCGATCAGGAGCTTCCGGAACCGCTCGTCGAGCGACGGCCCGGTGAAGAAGTTGAACACCTTCACGAGGTCCTGCCCGATGTCGCGGTCGGCGGTCAGGAGGCCGAGGTCGACGTAGCCTTTCGCCGTCTCGGAGTGGTAGTTGCCCGTCGCGACGTGCGAGTAGAGTTCGACGCCCGACTCCTCCTCGCGCACCACGAGCGCCGTCTTGGTGTGAGTCTTCAGCCCCACGGTGCCGTAGGCGACGTGGATACCCTCCTCTTCCAGCCGTCGCACCCACTCCAGGTTGTTCTGCTCGTCGAAGCGGGCCTTGAGTTCGACCATCACCGCGACCTGCTTGCCGTTGTCCGCGGCGTCGATGAGCGACTGGATGACCTTCGAGTCGGAGGCGGTGCGGTAGATGGCGGCCTTGATAGCGAGTACGTCCGGGTCCGAGGCCGCCTCGGCGAGGAACCGCTGGACGGTGTCGGTAAAGGAGTGGTACGGGTGGTGAAGCAGGATGTCGCCCTCGCGCACCGCAGAGAACACGTCCGCGTCCCCGTCGAGCTCGGCCATCCCGTCCGTCTCCAGGCGCGGGTGCGGCCGGGGCGTCCACGGCCGGAGCTTGAGGTCCGGTCGGTCGAGGTCGGTGAGCCCCATCAGGTGCTTGAAGTCGAGCGGCCCCTCCCGGCGGAACACCTCGCGCTCGTGGACGTCTAACTGCTCGGTCAGGACGTCGAGCATCCGGTCGGGCATCTCCGCTTCGACCTCCAGCCGGACCGCGGTGGCGAACCGCCGCTGTTCGATCACCGACTCGATCATGTCGATCAGGTCCTCTGCGACCTCCTCGTCCCGCCGCACCTCGGCGTTACGGGTGAGCCGGAACAGGGCGGCGTCGACCACCTCGACGTTCGGGATGAGGAGGTCGAGATTCTCGCGGATCACCGCCTCGAGCCGGACGTACTCGACGGTCGCGTCGGGGTGTTGTTCGGCCTCTAGCTCGACCAGTCGCGGGCGGTTCTGCGGTATCTTCACCCGCGTGAACGTCACGTCGCGGTCGTCGTCGCCCCCCTCGCGGCGCACGAGCACCCCGAGCGAGAGCGAGAGGTTCGAGATGAACGGGAACGGGTGTGCGGGGTCGAACGAGAGCGGCGTCAGCGTCGGCAGGACGTTCCGCTCGAAGTACTCGCGAACCTCTGCGCGCTGGTCGTCGGTCAGGTCGGCGTAGTCGTGGACGTACACCCCCGCGTCGGCGAGGGCGGGCCGGACCGTCTCGCGCCAGCACGACGACTGGCGCTCGAACATCGGGCGGGCGGTCTCCAGCGCCGCCGCCCACTGCTCCTCCGGCGTCCGGCCGTCGACCGTCCGTTCGGTCACGCCGGCGTCTATCTGCTGTTTCAACCCGCCGACCCGCTTCATGAAGAACTCGTCGACGTTCTTCGTGAACAGCCCCAGAAACCGCGCGCGCTCGAGAAGCGGCGTCCGCTCGTCCAGCGCCTCGTGGAGGACGCGGCGCTGGAACTCCAGCATCGACAGCTCGCGGTTGAGATACAGCGACGGGTCGTCGAGCGAGCGGTCGGCCTCGTCGGTCCCGTCGGGGGGTGGCCGGGGGTGTTCTGGCATTCTTGTTCACACCACGCCACCGTCGCACTAAGCCGTTGTGGGACTCGCGTCGCCCGGTTAGCGGTGCGCTCGGTCGGGCTCCAGAGCGCTACGTTCGGGCCAGCGCCGCCGCGACCCGCTCGACCGGGGTCGGGATCGACTCCTCGTACTCGTCGCCGAGTTGGGTCCGACAGGACGCGCCGGGCGCGACGACCTGCCCGCCGGGGCTGGAGTCGACCTGGTCGAACAGGATCGAGCCGATCGCCTGGCTCATCGAGTAGTGTTCGGCCTCGTAGCCGAACGTCCCGGCCATCCCACAGCAGCCGGAGTCGAGCGGGTCGACCCGGTAGCCCGCGCGCCGGAGTACGCCGACCGCGTGGTGGTCCTTTTTGACCGCCTTCTGGTGGCAGTGGCCGTGGTACGTGAGGTGTTCCTCCGGCGCGTCGAAGTCGACCCCGTCGTCGAGCCGGAAGGTGTCGACGTACTCCAGGACGCTGTAGGCGTTCGCGGCGAACCGCTCGGCGTCCTCGCCCGAGAGCAGGTCGAGGTAGTCCGACTGGAACATCACCGCGTCCGAGGGCTCCACGACGACGACGTCCCAGCCCGCCGCGACCTTCGGCGCCAGCGCGTCGACGTTCGTCCGCGCGACCGACCGGGCCTTCTCGACGAACCCCTTCGAGTGGGGCGGACGGCCGCTCCCCTCGACGTCTCTGGGGATCTGGACGTGGACGCCAGCCGCCTCCAGCACCTCGACCGCCGCCTTCCCCGCCGCCGGCTTGTTGTAGGTGGTGTAGGTGTCGGGGAACAGGAGCGCCTTCCGCTCGGCCTCGCTCTCGGAGACCTGTGCCCCGCCGCGCTCGTCGAACCAGTCGACGAGCGTCGTGCGCTTGAACTCGGGGAGCGAGCGGTCGGCGGCGAGCCCCACCGCCTTCTCCATCACGGCCCGCGCCCCCGGAACCTTCGCCGGGAGGTTCGAGAGCGGCGCGAACGCCGAGCCGAGCCGCGACAGACTGTGGATATGCTTGAACAGCCTGTCCCGTAGCGAGGCGCCGTGGCGCTGCATGTACTCGTGTTCGACCTCGACTTTCATCTTCGCCATATCCACCTCGCTCGGGCAGTCCACCGAACAGCCCTTGCAGCCGATACACATGTCCACCACCTCGTGCATGAACTCGACGTCGAACTGCGCGTCCTCGTCCAGGTCGCCGCTCATCGCCTGCCGGAGCAGGTTCGCGCGGCCGCGGGTGGACTGGATCTCCTCCTCTGCCGCGCGGTAGGTCGGACACATCACCCCGCCGGTCGTCTCCTGTGGCCCGCGACAGCCGCCACAGCCGTGACAGAGTTCGGCCATCCCCTGGAACCCGTTCTCGGTGTCCCAGTTCAGCGCCGGGTCGAACCCCGCCTCGAACTCGTAGTCGGAGTCGAACCGGAGGTTCTCGGTCATGTCGACGTCGCCACAGACGTTCCCGGGGTTGAGGATCCAGTCGGGGTCGACCTGCGTCTTCAGGTCCCGGAACACCTGCCAGAGATGCTCGCCGTACAGCTTCCGGTTCCACTGCGTCCGGGCGCGGCCGTCGCCGTGCTCGCCGGAGACCGAGCCGCCGTATTTGACCGCGAGGTCGGTCGCCTTGTCCGCGATACGCTCCATCGACTCCCGGCCCTCCTTGGTCTTCGTGTTGATCAGCGGCCGGACGTGCAGACAGCCCGGGCCGGCGTGGGCGTAGAACGAGCCGAACGTCTCCTCCTCCTCGAAGATATCCTTGAAGTCCTGGATATACTCCGGCAGGTGTTCGGGCGGGACGGCGATGTCCTCGATGAACGCGATGTGTTTCGCGTCGCTCGTCCGCGAGAGGAGGATGGGCGTCGAGGCCTTCCGCATCTTCCAGAACTCCTTCTGTTCCTCCTTCGAGTACGCCTCCATCCCGTCGAACGCGATGTCACCGACGCGGTCCGCCAGCAGTCCCGTGACCTGTTCGCGGGCGTGGTCGTCGTCGTCGGCGTAGAACTCGACGAGCAGGAACGAGTCGGTGCGCTCCGGGAGTTTGCCGACCACGTCCGCGAACTCGTCAAGGTCGCGGGCGAGGTCCAGCAGGACGCCGTCCAGCACCTCGACGGCGGCGGGGTCGTGGTCGAGGATCGACCCCACGTCCTCCATCGCCTCGACGAGCGAGTCGTAGGTGAGAAAGCCGATGGCCTTCTGGTTCGGGAGCGGTTCGAGCGAGAGGGTGGCCTCGGTGACGATTCCGAGCGTCCCCTCGCTGCCGACCATGAGCCGGGCGAGGTTGACAGTCTCCCGGGGGTCGTCGGGGTCGCGGGCGCGCTCGGCCTCCTCGACGAGAACGTCGATGTTGTAGCCCGAGACGTTGCGCTTGATCGAGGGGAACGCCTCCGAGACGGCCTCGGACTCCTCCTCGATGATCCGCTCGGCGGCGGCGTAGAGCCGCGCCTCGGCGTCGCCGTCTGGGTCGGCGCCGGCCGCGAGGTCGTCGAGCGTCGTCTCGCCCAGCGTCGTCACCGTCGCGTCCGAGAGGACGACCTCTATCTCCTCGACGTAGGCGTCGGTCTTGCCGTACTTCAGCGAGTGCGCGCCGGTCGTGTTGTTGCCGATCGCGCCGCCGACCGCAGAGCGGTTCGCCGTCGAGGGGTCGGGCGCGAACTTCAGGCCGTACTCTTCTAGTGCCTCGTTCACGTCGGCGAGGATCGCGCCGGACTCGACCCGGCACTCCCGGCCCTCGGCGTCCAGCGAGAGCAGGCCGTCCATCTCGGTCGTGAAGTCGAGGACGACCGCCTCGTTGACGGTCTGCCCGGCGAGGCTCGTCCCGCCCCCGCGCGGGAGGACGGGAATCTCGCGCTCGGCGCAGTACTCGACCACGGCGGCGACGTCGGCGGTGTCGGTCGGGAAGACGACGCCGATGGGGGTGACCTCGTACGCGGAGGCGTCGGTCGCGTACAGCTCTCTCGTGTACTCGTCGAACCGGACCTCGCCCTCGACCAGCGACTCCAGGTCGTCGACCAGCCCCGACTGTTCGACGTCGTCCCCCACGTAGTCGTAGTTCGCCTGCGGGTCGTCCGCGGGGTCTGGTCGCTCGGGCGGGCGCTCGATCGGTTCGTGCCCGCTGCCGGCGGGCGCTTCGTCCGCGTCCGTGGCCTCGCCGGGATGCTCGCTTCGTGCCATGAAGAGTCTTGTTTCGAGTCGAAGTGGTTGCCGACACTAAGACTGTCGATGGATTACCTGTGATCGACCGTGTACGACCGGTGGGAAAGCTTGAGGTAGCCGTCCAAGAACCGGAGACGTATGGCGATCCGAGAGGTGGAGGCGATCCCCCTCCACCGCGACCTGGGCGAGTGGTTCGCGAACGCACAGAAATGGTTCGACAGCCGCGAGTACTGCCTCGTCCGGGTGGAGGACGAGGACGGAACCGAGGGGTGGGGCGAGTGCTGGGGGCCCGTCGCGGCCAACAGAGAACTGGTCGAGGACTACGTCGGCCCGTGGCTGACGGGCCGTGACCCCTCGGGGGTCGAGACGATTCACGACGACCTGCGGTACAAACTCCGTTCGTCGTACCACTCGTTCGTCCCCGTCTCGGCGCTCTCGGGCGTCGACATCGCGCTCTGGGACCTGAAGGGCAAACAGCTCGGAACCTCCGTCGCACGCCTGCTCGGCGGGTACGACCGGAGCGAGGTCCGGGCGTACGCGACGGGTCACTTCTGGCCCGACGTGGACTCGTTCGAGCAGGTCCGCGAGTCCGTCGTCGCGGAGGCAGAGGGCCACGTCGACGCCGGGTTCGACGCGCTGAAGAACAAGATCGGCCTGGAGCGGATCTTCCCCGACTGTGGCCGGGCCGAGGACGTCGAACTCGTGCGGTCGATCCGCGAGGCCGTCGGCGACGACGTGCGCCTGATGACCGACGCCAACCACGCCTACGACCCCGGCGACGCGCGGTGGGTGGGCGAGCGCCTCGCGGACCTCGACGTCCACTTCTTCGAGGAGCCGGTCGTCCCGCGGGACAAGCGCGGCTACGCCCGGCTGAACGAGGAACTGGCGGTGTCGCTCGCGAGCGGCGAGTGCTGGGCGTTCCTGGACGAGTTCGACGAGGCACTCGACCGGGGCTGTGTCGACTACCTCCAGCCGGACGTGACGAGCGCCGGCGGGATCACGTCGATGCGGCGGATCGCGGAGCTGGCGGGTGCCCGAAACGCGACGATGTACCCCCACGTGTTCGGCTCGTCGGTCGCCATCGCGGCGAGCCTCCAGGTCATCGCGACGCTCCCGGACGTCCCGGAGCCGATGCTCGAGTTCGACCGGACGCCCAACCCGATCCGCGAGGAACTGGCCGTCGACCCGATCCGGAACGACGGGACGACGGTCCCGATCCGTGACGACCCGGGGCTCGGGATCGAGATCGACCGCGACGTGCTGGCCGAGTTCCGGGCGGACTGACGCCCCGGTCGCCTCGCCCCGTCGCCGCGGGCGCACACCGTGTCGCCGGTCACCATCACCGGCCAGTCCTCGCCGGCGTCGACGGCCACCGGCACGCGGCCCGTCCCCGACGCTCCCCGGCAGGTCGGGACGGTCGCGGCCACCTTCGGTCGGGGACCCCACGACTGCGCCGGCCGGCGACGGCAGAGCTTAACCCCAGAGACTCCGGGAAGACAGGCATGCGCGAGGAACCGCTCGCGGTCACGGTCGACCTCTGGCATCCGGGCTGCTGGACGCTCTCGGCGACGGCCGGGCGCGACGGCGCGATCCTCGGCCACGGCACGGCCGCCCGCGACGGGGTGCGGACCGGGCGGTACACGGTCTGTGGCGAGAGCCGCGACGCGGTGGCGGCGCTCGTCGACGCAGTGCGAGCGGCCCCGGCCGTCGAACGGGTCGACCCCGCGCCGCCCGCGCCCGCTGCCGGCCCGGCCTCGCGGGGACTGCTCGTCGCGTACGACGACGGGCCGTCCGTGCGGGGCGCGTTCGCAGACCGCGGATTCGTCCACAGCGGCCCGAGTCGCCACGCGGACGGCGGCGAGCGCCGTGACCTGCTGGTGTACGCGCCGCGGTCGGCCGTCGGAGCGGCGCTCGACGACCTCGCGGCGGCGTACGACGCCGACCTCTCGGTGGCGTCCGTCGCGCCGGTCAGCGACGACACCACGCCGACGGGCGACGACCTCTCGCCGCGCCAGCGCGAGGCGTTCGACCTCGCCCGCGAGCGGGGCTACTACGCCCGGCCGCGGCGGGCGAGCGCCGCAGACCTCGCCGCCGAACTCGGGGTGACACCCGCGACCTACCGCGAACACCTCCGGAAGGCAGAGGCCAAGCTGCTCGGCCCCCGCGATGACAGGCGGGGTGACTAAGCCCCCCCGTGACGGCACTCCGCCGTGAACGCGAACGACCGGGCGCTGACGGGCTTTACTATGCTCGGACACGCCACCTTCCACACCTACGAACTGGTGATCCCCCTGTTCGTCGTGGCCTGGCTCGACGAGTTCGGGCTGACGCCGGCGGTCCTCGGCGTCGTCGTCGGCGCGAGCTACGCGCTGACGGGTCTCGGCGCGCTCCCCGCGGGCCTGCTCGCGGACGCCTACAGCGCGAAGCGGCTCGTCTTGCTCTGTATCGCCGGAATGGCGGCCGGATTCGCCCTGCTCGCGGCCGCACAGGGCCTCGCGACCGTCGCCGCCGGGCTCCTGGTGTGGGGCGCGGCCTCCAGCGTCTATCACCCTGCGGGGCTGGCACTCATCTCCCGGGGCGCGGAGGCGCGGGGGAGCGCCTTCGCCTACCACGGCATCGCCGGGAACGTCGGTGTCGCTGTCGGGCCGCTGCTGGGCGCGGTCCTCCTCGTCTTCCTCGACTGGCGGGCCGTCGTCCTCGCGCTCGTCGCCCCCGCCGTCGTGGCGCTCGTGGCCGCGACACGGCTGGAGTTCGACGAGACCGCCGGGAGCGTCGCGCGCGAGGCCGACGGCGGCCGGGACGCGGAGCGCCTGCGCGACCTCCGCACTGTCCTCTCGGACTCGAAGGTGCTGTTCGCGGGCGGGTTCGCGCTCGTCTTCCTGATCGGCAACCTCTACGGGCTCTACTACCGCGGCGTGTTCACCTTCCTCCCGGAGGTGCTGGCGGGGTTCGCGCTGTTCGACCCGGTCACGCTCGGCGGGCGCTCGATCGAGCCGAGCCAGTACGTCTACTCCGGGCTCCTGGTCTTCGGCGCCGCGGGCCAGTACGTCGGCGGGTGGCTCGTCGACCGGGTGCCGGCCGAGCGCGCGCTCGTCGGCTCGTTCGTCGCGCTCGCGCTCGTCGCCGTCGTCTTCGTCCCGGCCTCGGCCGCGGGACTCGTCCCCCTCCTCGTCGCCGCCGCGCTCCTCGGCTTCCTCGTGTTCATGGAGGCCCCGATCAACCAGGAGGTCGTCTCGCGGCACGTCCCGCCCGCGGCCCGGGGGCTCTCGTTCGGCTACACCTACCTCGCCGTCTTCGGCGTCGGCGCGGCCGGCGCAGCCGGCGCGGGGGTCGTCCTGACGCGGGCGTCGCCGGCGGCGCTGTTCGGCGCGCTCGCGGCCGTCGCGGTCCTCGCCGCGGTCATCGGCGTCGTCCTCGTCCGTCGGTTCGAGCCGCGCGGCGAGACCGCGGTCGACTGACCAGAGGGTATATGTCCGGGGACCACGGCCCCCCGGCCGTGACGACACACGACGTTGCGCTGATCCCTGGCGACGGCATCGGACCCGAGGTCGTCGACGCGACGCTCCCGGCGGTCGAGGCCGTGGCAGCGCGCGAGGGGTTCGACGTGGCGACGACCCGCTACGACTGGGGGACCGAGCGCTACCTCGAAACGGGCGCGATGATGCCCGACGACGGGCTGGACCGCCTGCGCGACCACGACGCGATCCTCCTCGGCGCGGTCGGCCACCCGGACGTGGCCGACCACATCACGCTGAACGGCCTGCTCCTCCCGATCCGGAAGGGGTTCGACCTCTCTGTCTGCCTGCGCCCCTGCGAACTGCTCGACGGCGTCGAGTCGCCGCTCCGGGGCTACGAGCCGGGCGACATCGACTTCGTCGTCTACCGCGAGAACACCGAGGGCCAGTACGCCGACGTGGGCGGGCGCGAACACGACGGCCACCCGAACGACGTGGCGGTCCAGTCGTCCGTGTTCACCCGCCGGGGCTGCGAGCGGATCATCCGGCCGGCGTTCGAGGCGGCGACAGAACGCGACGGGACGGTGACCAGCGTCACGAAGTCGAACTCGCAGGCCTACGGGATGGTGTTCTGGGACGAGATGGTCGACGAGATAGGGGCGGAGTACCCCGACGTCGAGGTCGACCGGATGCTCGTCGACGCCGCCTCGATGGACCTCGTGCGCCGGCCCGAGGCGTACGACGTGGTCGTCGCCTCGAACCTGTTCGGGGACATCCTCACCGACGTCGGCGCGGCCGTGAGCGGGTCGATGGGGCTCGCGCCCTCCGCGAACGTCGACCCCGACGGCGCGTACCCGGGGATGTTCGAACCGGTCCACGGGAGCGCACCGGACATCGCGGGACAGGGGGTCGCGAACCCGGTCGCCTGCGTGCGGTCGGCGGCGATGCTGCTGGAGACCCTCGGCGAGACGGCGGCCGCGGACGCCCTCGACGGCGCCGTGCGCGACGTACTCGCGGACCCGGAGGCACCCCTGACGCCGGACCTCGGCGGGTCGGCCGACACGGCGGCCGTGCGCGACGCGATAGTCGACCGACTCTAGGCCGCGTCCTCGTCTTCGCCCTCGTCGTCGCCCTGGATCACCCAGAACGGCGTCGACATGGTGAAGTGGCGCTTGCCGACGAAGAGCAAGACCGCAGCCGGCAGCGCGAGCGGCGAGGCGACGACGGAGACGGTGCCCATCGCACAGGCGAGCATCACCCACGTCCACTTGACCCGGCGGCGAGCCCAGCGGACGGCGGCCGCCTGAAAGACGGTGGCGAAGCCGAAGGTGACGACGAGGAGGAGGACCCGCGCGGGCGCGAAGCCGAGGCTCGCGTACGCCCCGGTGACGAGCGTGTAGAGCCCCCACGCCGCGACGACGAACGTCACCAGCGTGGAGGCGAGCAGAAATCCGGCGCCGAGAGCCGTGACCTGCACCGGAACGAGGTCGAGCAGGCGCGTCGCGACCCCGCGCTGGTCGTCGGCCGGGCGGTCGTTGGCCGCCGTCTCTCCCGTCCCGGTCTCGTAGCGTTCGTCCGGGTCGTCGGGCGCTGGAGCCCCGGTGGACTCCCGTGCCGGATGGGGGTCGTCGTCGGCCTCCTCGGCCGTACGGTCGCTCATCAACCGTCGTCTCGGCGTGGAGGCCGATAACCGCTACGACGGCCTCCGGGATGGTGGATCAACGATAGGGAAGAATTTAAATAGACGAACCGAATTTCTGTGTCTGCATGGGGATTATTCCCGAGAGCATCACAGACAGGCTAAGCGACCGCCCGCTCGCGGCGGCCCTCGTCGTGTACGCAGCCGTCTGCGTGCCGGCGTACCTGTTCCTGGTCTCGTCCTCGTTCCTGGGGATAGACCACTCGATAGCAGGTAAGATGGATCCATCGGTTGCGATCGGCGGCCTCCTCATGGGGTCGCTGATGTTCGTACCGGCACTGACCATCCAGTTCAAACAGCAGTACGGCGGCGGACAGGCAGAGCGACTCGGGTTCGTTGGCGGCGGCGGTGAATAACAATGTACGTGACAGTCAACCCACGAGCTGACGACTCGGCACCAGACCACGACGACGGGAGCGACACGCCATGGTAGACGCAGTCCTCGACGGTCTCCGGAAGACGTTCAACGACGGAACGGTCGTCGCTGTCGACAGTATCGACCTCCACATCGACGAGGGCGAGTTCATCGTCCTCGTCGGGCCATCGGGCTGTGGGAAGTCGACGACACTCCGGTGTATCGCCGGGCTGGAGACGCCAAACGACGGCGAGATCCGGTTCGGTGGACACGACGTCACCGAACTCCCGCCCAAGGACCGCGCGGTTTCGATGGTCTTCCAGAACTACGCGCTCTACCCGTCCATGACGGTGTACGAGAACATGGAGTTCGGGCTCAAGATGCGCGGGGCAGACCGCGAGACTATCGACGAGCGGGTCCGGTGGGCCGCCGACATCATGGAGATCGGCGACCTGCTCGACCGGTATCCCAACCAGCTCTCGGGTGGACAGCAACAGCGTGTCGCGCTCGGCCGCGCGATCGTCCGGGAGCCGGCGATCTTCCTCCTGGACGAGCCGCTGTCGAACCTGGACGCGAAGCTCCGCTCGGTGATGCGGACGGAGATCCAGGAGCTCCAGCGCAAACTCGACGTGGCGACCGTGTTCGTCACCCACGACCAGGAGGAGGCGATGTCGATGGGCGACCGGATCGCGGTGATGAACGCCGGTCGGATCGAACAGGTCGACCCGCCCGAGGTGATCTACCACGAGCCGAACAGCCTGTTCGTGGCAGACTTCATCGGGAGCCCGGAGATCAACTTCTTCGAGGCGACGTTCGGCCGGACCGACACCGTCGACGCCGGGCCGTTCACCTTCGACGTGCCCGACGAGGTCGCGACGGCGCTGAACGAGGGTCTCGACGGCGAGGACGTCGTCGTGGGTATCCGTCCGGAAGACCTCAACGTCACCGGCATCGGCGAAGGGGTCGTCGACACCGATATTCAGGTGCTCGAGCCGATGGGAGACACCCAGATCCTCTACTTCGACATCGACGGCGACCGCGTGCGAGCAGTCGCACCCTCGGCCGCGCCGTACGACGAGAACGACACGGTCGGGCTGTCGGTGAACTGGGAGAACGTTCACTTCTTCCGGCCCGACGGACCGAAGGTCGTGAAGTGGCGCAACGCGACGGACCAGGACGTCGATTCGGAACACGAAGTGCGTGCGGACGGCACCGGTGGTGAGTGAGAGATGTCAGTCGACCAGATAGGCAGACGTCGTGAGGGGTTCGGTGGTATCGTCGACAACGTGCTCGAGGAGTACGGCTCGGTGCAGGGGGTCCTGTTCCTGCTCCCGACGCTCGTCCTCCTGACGGGCATCGTCTTCTACCCGATGATCCAGAACGGGCTGTTGCTGAGCTTCAAAGATTACACGCTCAACCCGTCGGTAGCAGACTCGTGGATCGGCCTCGCGAACTACGAGTACTGGCTACTCGGAAGCGGACAGGCACTCTTTCTGTTCAGCATCAAGGTGACGATCCTCTACGAACTGCTCGTCGTCCCGTTCGACCTCGTGGTCGCGCTCGGGGCGGCCCTGCTGATGAACGAGAAGTTCGAACTCCCGGGTCTCGGCGTCGAGACCCGGGCGTTCTGGCGTGGCCTGATGCTCGCCGGCTACGCGAGTCCGGCCATCGCAGCCGGTCTCACGTGGGGGCTCATGGAGCAGGCAGCCGAGTACGGGATCGTCTACCAGTTCCTCAACATCTTCTTCGACATCCCGTCCTCGGGCGGGATCGTCAGCAACACTCCCTGGGCGTTCTGGGGCGTCGTGATCGCGAAAGTCTGGCGTGACTTCGGGTTCATGTACATCGTCTTCCTGGCGGGCGTCCAGTCGATCCCGTCGGCGCTGTACGAGATCTCGAAGGTCGACGGCGCGAACCCGATCCAGCGGTTCCGCTACATCACCCTGCCGCACCTGCGGACGGTCATCGTCACGGTCATCATGATCCGGACGGTGTTCACCGTCGGCAAACTCGCGATTCCGCTCGCGACCACCAAGGGTGGTCCGGTGAACTACACCCGCGTGCTGGGCCTCGTCATCTTCGACAGTGCGTTCGGCTCGTGGGCGCTCGGACAGGCGGCGGCGCTCGGCATGATGTTCGCCGTGTCGATTATCCCGCTGATCCTGCTCTGGGTCAAGACCGAAACGGAGGACTACTGATATGGCAACTGGAAGCGGCGCAGACGAGTTCACGTTCGAGAGTGGCGGGTCCCGACTGAGCTGGGAGGACCACTACAAGCCGGTGTTGAAGTACGTCTTCCTCGCGGTCTTCCTGACGTGGATCCTGCTCCCGGTCTACTACACGGGGGTCAACTCCCTGAAAGGACCGGGACAGATCTTCAAAACCGCGCTGGGCATCCCGTGGCTGACGTTCCAGCCGCGGCCGTTCGGCGACCTCCTCCCGGTCATCCTCGGACAGGAGCCGCTGATCGGGTCGGCTCAACAGCAGGCCCGGCTGAGCGCGTGGCGGACGATGTGGGACGCGTTCCCGTTCGTCGAGTACCTGCTGGCGACGACCATCGTCAGCGTCGGGACTGCCGGGCTGGCGACCGTCGCCGCGGTGTTCTCCGCGTACGCGTTCGCCCGCCTCGACTTCCCGGCGAAGACCCCACTCTTTATCCTCAGCGTCATGGGCTTTACCTTCCCCATCGTCCTGCTGGCCATCCCGATCTTCGTGCTGATGCAGCAGCTCAGCCTGCTGAACACGTACCTCGGGATGATCCTCGCGTTCACGGCGTTCACCTTGCCGTACAACATCTGGCTGTTGCGCGGGTTCTTCGAGGACCTGCCGGCCAACCTGGAGGAGTCGGCACGGGTCGACGGCTGTACGCAGATCGGCGCGTTCTTCCGCGTCATCCTGCCGCTCAGCCGTCCGGCCATCGCCTCGGTGTTCCTGCTCGCCTTCCTGCTGGCGTGGCACAACTACCTGATGGCGTTCATCCTGGGCAGTGACCCGCTGCACACGACGCTCGCGCCCGCGATCCTGCAGCTGCGCGGGACGTTCTTCGTGAAGAACCTGCACTACATCATGGCCGGGACGTTCCTCTCGATGTTCGTCCCGATTCTGATGTACATGTACCTCCAGACGCACCTCGTCGAGGGGCTCAGCTCCGGCGGCGGCGTCAAGGGCTGACCGGAGCGGAGCCGCTCGGGTCGTCCGGCGTACCGACTCTCTTCTCTTCTCGCTCTCTGTCGCCGTCAGCGTCGGGTGCGCCCGTTCCGTGTACGGTGCGTGGCCGTACTCCGCGGCGTGACCCCATGCGGTGGGCGTCCCGTCCGACCGCGAGCCAGACGCTTCGTCTAGTCGGACGCGACACCGGACCGGACGCGTTCCGGCGTCGACGTCAGTCGACCCGGGGTGGTCGTCCTCGTGGTCGCCCAGAGAGAGCGCGACTGGCTGCCCGTCCAGTCCGGGTCGCCACAGGCGACTGCTCTCGGCGGCAGGCGGATGACCGGCCGGACGTGGCGGCGAGAAGAGAGCGGAGCGTCGGTCGACCGCCCGAGAAGAGACACTCCTCGTGCGGCGACTCGGGAGACGGGACAGGAAGAGCGACCCCGACGAGACGGGGCGGGGGGTGGTTCGTGGTTACTCGCCGACGTCGACGGTCCACTCCTGGGTCTCGTCGACGTCCTCGGTTCGGTACTCGACGACCTTCTGGCTCGCCTTCGAGAGGAGGTACGAGACGGCGAGAATGATGACGGCGAGGATGAACAGCCCACTGTTTGCCTGTGGCTCGTCTGCGAGCGCGAAGACAGGGATGAAGGCGTTGCCCGGAGCCTGCCAGTCGAACCAGAGCCCGCCGAGGAACAGGGCCCCCGTCAGCGCGTAGCCGACGTTGCCGATGAGACTGAGGTAGTCCGGCAGTTCGCGGTCGCCGCGATCCGAGACTGCGTTCTGACTCATACAGGTAGGAGGTATGAGATCGATAATAAAGGTTGTGACGTCCCCGGGGTGACCTCTGCTCCGCCTGTCGGTTACGCTGAGGCCATTGGGAAACGTTTATGATAGAACCTCTGCTATGCGCGGGTGGGTTGCCAAACAGTGACAGACAATAATACCAGTAAGACGGACGGCAGAGTGAGCCGACGTCGGATGCTGCAGACGACCGGTGTGGGTGCGGCTGCGTTCGCGCTCGCCGGCTGCAGCGGCTCCGGCGGCGGCGGCGGCGAGACTGCGACCGCGACCGAGGGCGGTGGCGGCGGCGGTATGACCGAGACCGACACCCCGTCCGGCGGCTCCACCGGCTCCGGCGGGTCCGGCGTCGAACTCCGGATGTGGCTGTCGTATATCACGGAGGGTGGCGGCAAGAAAGAGTACACCAACAAGGTACTCGGTAACTGGCAGGAGGAGACCGGCAACAGCGTGAGCATCCGCGGCGTCCCGTACACGGACGTCGTCTCGAAGTTCCGCTCGGCGCGTGCAGCCGGCGACGTCCCACACATGGTCGAGGTCATGACCCGGCCCGGCATCCTCGCCGGCGGCGCGGGACTGGTGATCAACGACCTCTTCGAGTCGTCTAACCTCGCAGACAGCGTGTCCGACGTGGTGATGGACGGTCACCGCGTGTGGGGTGCCCAGTCGACCGGTGAGCAGGGCAACCTGGTCTCCGTTCCACTGGGTCTCCGACCGTTCATACCCGCGTACAACACCAATCACCTCGAGAAGGCTGGCATCGACAAGGCAACCGCTCGCGGCATGAGCGGCGGGTCGATCAGCAGCCTCGACGCCACCGAAGGTGGCACGCTCGAGACGGACGTCTGGCAGCCGCTCAAGAGCTGGGGCGGCGGTGGAATGAGCAACTACTTCCCGGACTCCACCGGGATGAAGCAGTCCGACGAGGAGTACCTCTCGGGCTACATCCCGATGTTCGGCGGGTCGAAGGCCGGCGTCGTCTCCGTCGACGGCAGCGAACAGGCCATCGACACCGAGGCGGGCCGTGCCGCGGTCGAGTGGCAGTTCCGGAACGTCGACAAGGGCTACTTCCACGATAACTCCATCAACCAGGGTGACGAGGAGGTCACCACCCAGCACCAGGAGGGGACGCTCACCATCAACCACGTGCAGGACTCGACGGACCTCTGGGCCAACTACCGATCCGAGGTGCCCCAGCAGTTCAAGAACGGCGGGTACACGTGGGGGCTGCCGTACAACGGCGGCACGAAGTCGTTCCTCTCGTGGCTCCCGAGCCTCGGGTTCATGGCGGACGCGAACTGGAACCAGGCGCGGAGGGACGCCGCCATCGACCTGCTGAACTACTGGGTCGCCGACCCCGATAGAGCGCTCTCGAACGCCCAGACGCTCGGGTTCGTCCCGGTCGACCCGAGCGCCATCCAGTCGGTCGAGTGGTTCGGCTCGACTCAGCAGCACACCGAGTTCTGGCGCGAGGCCGCGGGGGGCTTCATCGAGAACATCGTCCCGTCGACCATCCCTGCGGTGAAGGGTGCGAACGCGATCACCTACCAGATCCCGCGGCGGATGCACCAGCGCGCCTCGCAGGCGATGGGCGGAGGGACCTCGATCTCGGATGCGGTCGCCGAAGCGACCAAGATCGCCGGCGAGGAGATCCAGAAGATCCTCGACGAGAACAAGTAGCTACCGCGACCCACTTTCTCCGTTCTTTCACGCCCGCCAGCGGTAGCGCCGCCTACAGCGCCGCGAGCAGGTCGTCGAGCCCCGTCGCGTCGCCCAGTCCCTCGACCGCCGCCCGGAGCGCCGCGACCTCGTCGTCGTCGTAGACCGCGCCCGCGGCCGCCTCGAACTTCGCGACGAGGCGCTCCTCGCCGACGGGGTTGTTCGGGCTCCCCGGCGCGTGCCGAACTTCGTTCTCGTGGCGCTCGCCGTCGACCGTCTCCACGACCACGCGCGCGCCGTAGCCCGCGAACTCGTCGCCGAACAGGTCGACCTCGAAGTCGCGCTCGACCGCCGCCATCGCCTCGCGGGTGGCGGGCGCCCCGACGTACTCGTCGGTGAACTCGCCGACGCCGGCCTCGCCCTCGCGCAGGACGGCGGCGAGACAGAACTCGATCGAGAACTTCGCCTCCAGTTCGTCTTCGGCGTCGGCGTGGATCAGCATCTCGTTCGCGGCCTCGTCGAGGGTGACTACCACCCGCTCGACGCCGTCGGGGGTGAGGTCGTGGTCGCGCACGAGGTCACGGAGCGCGTCCATCGCGGCGTGGGTGATGACGCCCGAGGGGTAGGGCTTGTAGCCGATGTCCGCGACGGCCCACGGGTCGGGGTCGTCGAGGCCGTCGAGCACTACCGAGGGGTCGTAGCCGTCGTCGAAGGTCATGGCCTCGCCGTAGCCGAGGTCGCCCTCGAGGACGTTCGGGTCCGCGCTCCAGCCACGGGCGGCCAGCAGCGCCGCCCGGAGGCCGACCTCGGCGGCGTGGCCGGCGTGTAGCGGCTTCGTCATCGTCCCGAAGTTCTTCTTCAGCGACGACGACCCGCTCGCGACGACGCCGAAGGCCCGCCGGGTCGCGTCCTCGTCGAGGCCGAGCGCCGACGCCGCGGCCGCCGCCGCGCCGAACGAGCCGACCGTCCCCGTGCTGTGCCAGCCGTTGTCGTAGTGCGACGGGTAGGTCGCGTGGCCGACGCGGAAGGCGACCTCGCAGCCGACGACGTACGCCGTGAGGAGGTCGTCTGCGTCGCTAGAATCCGGCGGACTCCCCGCGTGCTCGGCGACGTCCGCGTCGTTCGCGTCGTTCGCGTCGTTCGCGTCGTTCGCGTCGTCCGCGTGTTCGACCGCCGCGAGCGCCGCCGCAAAGACG
>JBDGSZ010000016.1:0-14686 GCA_042217265.1 Haloferacaceae archaeon | reverse complement strand
CGCGTCGTTCGCGTCGTCCGCGTGTTCGACCGCCGCGAGCGCCGCCGCAAAGACGGGCGAGGTGGGGTGGATGACGATCGACTCGAACGTGTCGTCGTAGTCGACGGCGTGGCCGAAGGTGCCGTTCGCGAGCGCCGCGCCGGTCGGACTCGCCCGGCCCCGCGCGACCACGCTCGCGCCGTCGCCCGGCATCGTCGCGTCGACGTGGGCGGCGATGCGCTCGCCGACGCCGTGGTGTGCGCCGTAGACGGCGACGCCGAGGTAGTCCCGTATCGCGACGCGCGCGTCCGCGAACGCCGACTCCGGGACGTCCGCCGCGGTCGTCTCCGTCACGAACGCCGCGAGTGCGGCCGTCTCGCCGGCCCCCCGTTCGCTCTCGCCGTGTGCCATGCGCGCTCCGCGGACCCCGCCGCCCAAAGAGCTACCGAAGCGGAGACCGATCGCGGGGTATGGACCTCGAACTCGACGGGAAGCGCGCGCTCGTCCACGCCGCGAGCGACGGGCTGGGCCGGGCGGCGGCGGCGACGCTCGCCGCCGAGGGCGCACGCGTCGTCGTCGCGTCGAGCGACGCCGACCGGGCGGAGACGACGGCCGAGACGGTCGGCGCGGCGGTCGGCGTCGAGGCCGACCTGACCGACGAGGCGTCGATACGGGCGGGGACGGCGGAGGCGGTCGAGGCCTTCGGCGGCCTCGACGTCCTCGTCACGAACCACCCGGGGACCGACCACGGCTCGTTCGCCGACTTCGACCCGACGGCGCTCGACCGGGCGTACGAGGCGACCCTGCGGAGCACGTGGGTGGCCGTCGAGGCGGCGCTCCCGGCGCTGCGCGACGGCGGCGGGTCGGTCGTCAACGTCGTCGCCGCGTCGGCGCGCGAGCCGCCCGCGAACCACGTCCTGTCGAACACGCTCCGCCTCGCGCTCTTTGGCCTCTCGAAGTCGCTCGCGAACGAACTCGCGCCCGACGTGCGGGTGAACTGTGCCTGCCCCCGCGGGGTGGCGACCGACCGGGTGGACGCGATGGTCGAGGCCCGCGCCGAGAAAGAGGGGACGTCGCCCGCCGAGGTCAGACGCGAGCGCACAGAGCGGGTGCCGGCCGGCCGGTTCGGCGACCCGGGCGAGTTCGGAGACGCCGTTGCCTACCTCGCGAGCGACCGGGCCTCCTTCGTCACCGGCGAGACGCTCGCCGTCGACGGCGGGTGGCGCCGAAGTGTGTAACTATTTGCCCGTGGGCGGTCCGGGTCGCCCATGACGCGAACAGTCGCCTGTCTCGACGGCCTCGACCCCGACTACCTCGACGCGACCCCGACGCCGTCGTGGGACGCGATCGCCGAGACGGGGACGACGGGCGTCTGCGACGGTCTCGTGCCGAGTCTCACGAACGTCAACAACGTCGGGATCGTCACCGGACGACATCCCGCCGAGACGGGGGTCACCGCGAACACGTTTCTCGACGACGGCGAACGGGTCTACGTCGAGGACGCGAGGTTTCTCGACTGCCGGACGGTCCTCGCGGACGCCGCCGACGAGGGTGACGAGGTGCTCGCGCTGGTCGCGAAGGAGAAACTCCGCCGCCTCGTCGGGTCGGGCGGCGTCGAGGCCGCGAGCGCGCAGGAGCCGCCCGGGTGGCTGACCGACCTCGCGGGCGACCCGCCGGGCATCTACTCCGGCGACGCGAGCGCGTGGCTCCTCGACGCGGCCGTCGCCGTCGCCGAGGAGCGCGCCCCCGACGTCCTCTACGTCTCCACGACGGACGTGGTGCCACACAAGCACGCCCCCGGGGAGGCCGAGGCCGAGGCGTGGGTCCGGTCGCTCGACGACGGCCTCGGACGCCTGCACGAGTTCGGCCCCGTCGCCGCCGTCGCGGACCACGGGATGAACCACAAGACCCGCCGCGTCGACGTCGAGGCGATGCTCGCAGACGCCGGAGTCGCCGCCGAGACGGTGCGGTGCATCCGCGACCGGCACGTCTACCACCACCGGAACCTCGGCGGGGCGGCGTACGTCTACACGGACGACCCCGGCGCGGCGCGAGCGGCGCTGGCGGAGGCGCCCGGGACCGAGGTGGTAGACCGTGCGACCGCCTGCGACCGGTTCCGACTCGACCCCGAACGGGTCGGCGACCTGCTCGTTCTCGGCGACGAGCGGACGGCCTTCGGGCCGATAGAGGACGGCGAGACGCGGGTCGACGAGGTCGACCTGCGCTCGCACGGGTCGGTCCACGAGCGGGCGGTTCCGTACCTCGCGTCGACGGGCGAGACGGTCGGCGAGAGTACCGAGATATTCGCGGCGGCCGGGGTGCGGCCCGGGGATCGAGTGTAGCGAGACGACCGGGACGGTCGGGGTGCGGCCCGGGGATCGAGTGTAGCGAGACGACCGGGAGAGCAGACGCGTCGCCCTACGACGGGATCCCGCCTTCCTCGCGGAGGGCCTCGATGTCCTCGTCGCTGTAGCCGAGGTCCGAGAGGACGGCCTCGGTGTCCTCGCCGAGCAGAGGTGGTGCCTCCCGGAACCCGGAGCGGGCGTTCTCGAAGTTCAGCGGGTGTTCGAGTACGTCGATCTCGCCCGCGGCCGGGTGGTCCATCGTCTGGACGACGCCCCGGGCCTCGGTCTGTTCCGACTCCAGTGCCTCGTCGACGGTGTTGACCGGGCCGACGGGGAGGCCGCGTTCGTCCGCGAGGCGGTCGACCCACTCCTCGGTGGTGCGCTCGCGGAACGTCTCCGAGAGCTCTGCCTCGAGGGCGTCCATGTTCTCGACCCGGTCGGGGTTTGACGCGAAGCGCTCGTCGTCGGCGAGTTCCGGGCGCCCGATCGCCTCGCAGAGTTCGACCCAGAGCTTCTGGTTCCCGCAGGCGACGTTGAGGTAACTGTCGGCCGTTGGGTAGGCCTGGTACGGCGCGAGGACGGGGTCGCGGGTGCCCATCCGTCCGGGGGTCTCGCCGGCGAACGCCTTGCCCGCCTGCTTCGTGAGCCACGGGAGCGCGGCGTCGTGCATGCCCAGTTCGATCCGGTCGCCCTCGCCCGTCAGTTCGCGGCGGAGGAGCGCGCCCGTGATCCCGAACGCGGCCCACATCGCCGTGATGAGGTCAGTCTGGGGCAGACCGACCTTGCACGGCTCGCCGTCCTCCGGGCCCGTGACGCTCATGATGCCGCTCGTCCCCTGGACGAGAAGGTCGTAGCCCGGACGGGTCGACCACGGCCCCGTCTCGCCGAAGGCGGAGATAGAGCAGTAGATCACGTCCTCGTTGACCGCGCGGATGTCGTCGGGGCCGACGCCGATCCGGTCTGCCGTGCCGGGCCGGAAGTTCTCGAGGAAGACGTCTGCCTCGCTCGCGAGGTCGAGCAGGGCGGTGTGGCCCGCCTCGGTCTTGAGGTCGAACTCGACCGACTGCTTCCCGTAGTTGACGGTCCAGAAGTACGGCGACTCGCCGTTCTCGTTCGCGGACGTTCCGGGGCCGTCGTAGTCGGGGTCGGTCTCGACGAAGGGCGGCCCGGAGTGACGGTTGTCGTCGCCCGCGCCGGGGCGTTCGACCTTGATCACGTCCGCGCCCTGGTTCGCGAGCATCGTCGACGCGAAGCCGCCGGTGACGAACGTCGTCAGGTCGACGACTGTCACGCCGTCGAGAAATCCGTCGGGGTCGTCTGCGAGCATATCCGGGTCGGCGCGGGCAACGGGTAAAAGCGTACTCGTAGGGGCCACCGGCCGGAATGGCCGCGTCCGGGCGGTTCAAGTCGGCGGAGGGCGGCGGGGCGGACCACACCGATGCCCGAGACTGCGGCCGCGGCCGAGGAGAGCCTCGTCTCCGGCCACGGCGGCCGTCTGCTCCTTCTCGTCTCGTTCGGGTGGTTCACTATCCAGGGCGGCCGCCTCCTGCTCCCTCCGCTCCTGCCGGAGGTCATCGCCGAGTTGAACATCAGCGCCGCGGAGGCCGGACTGGCACTCACCACCCTCTGGGGCATCTACGCCCTCCTCCAGTACCCGAGCGGCCGGCTCTCCGACCGCCTCTCGCGGCGCACGCTCCTCGTCGCCGCGCTCCTCGCCGCCGCGGCCGGCTACGTCCTGCTCTCGACGGCCGTCGTCTACCCGCTTTTCGTCCTCGCCGCCGCCGTCATCGGCTTCGGCGCGGGGCTGTACCCGACCGCGGCGCGCGCGCTCGTCTCGGACCGGTTCGAGCAGAAGCGCGCCGCGGCGTTCGGCCTCCACACCGCCTCCGGAGATATCGGCGGCGCGGCCGCGGCGGGTGTCGCCGTGGTCGTCGTCGCAACCGTCGTCTGGCGCGCGCCGTTTCTCCCGCTCGCGGCCGTCCTCGTCGGGGTCGCCGTTGCCCTGCACGTCCTCTCGCGGGAGCCCTACGAGGTGAAGCGGGTCGACCTCGACGTGCGCGGGGCGGCAGGCCGGCTCACCGGAAACCCGGGCGTCGCGGCGCTCGTCCTCGCGTACTGCGGGTTCGCGTTCGCGTGGCAGTCCTCGGCGGGCTTTCTCCCGCTCTTTCTCCGCGAGGCGAAGGGGCTCTCGCCGGCGCTCGCCTCGGCCGGGTTCGCGGCGCTGTTCCTCGTCGGCGCGGCGGTAAAGCCCGTCGCCGGGCGCCTCGGCGACCGTCACGGCAAGGCGCGGGTCGCGAGTACGGGCATCGCCTTCGGTGCCGTCGCGCTCGCCGCCCTGCTCGTCGTCGACGGGACGGCCGCGATTCTCGCGGTCACCGTCGCGTACGCGGCCGGGCTGATGAGTTTCCCGCCCGTGATGCAGTCGTTTCTGATGGACGCGTTTCCGACCGACTCGATGGGGGCAGACCTCGGCCTCGCGCGCACGACCTACATCGGGGTCGGCGCGCTCGGCCCGACGTACGTCGGTCTCGTCGCCGAGCGGGCGGGCTACGTCGTCGCGTTCGGCGGTATCGTCGCCGTTCTCGGGACCGCCGCGGTCGCCGTCCACCTCCTCTCGCGGCGCGTGCCCGGGGCGAAGGACTAACACCACGGGGCGTGCCCCCCCGTCATGCGCGTCGCCGAGGAGACAGAGGCGTGGCGGGCCGCGGTTCGCGGCCTCGTCGACGAACTCGGGGTCGACTACTTTCGAACCCGCTACCGCGAGCGCGAGTACCCCCACGACCTGTACGACGCCGTCGTCGAGCGGGGGTGGATGGCCCCGCCGCTCCCCGAGGCGTACGGCGGCCCCGGGCGGAGCCACGCCGAGACGGCCGTCGCACTGGAGGAACTCGCCCGGTACGGCTACGACTTCGCGATGCCCGTTCTCCTCTCGGCGACGGGGGCGCTCACCCTCGTAGACCACGGCACCGAGGCACAGCGCGAGCGACTCCTCCCGGAGGTGGCGGCCGGCGAGTGCCGCTTCAGTATCGGCCTCACGGAGCCAGAGAGCGGGAGCGACGCCGCCGGCATCTCGACGACGGCGCGACGCGAGGGCGACGAGTACGTCGTCGACGGCGCGAAGACCTACCAGTCGGGGGCGCTCGCGCCCGGGAACCACGTCGCCGCGTACGTCCGGACCGACCCCGAGAGCGAGCGCAAAGACGGCCTCTCGTGTCTCCTGATCCCCGTCGAGACAGAGGGCGTCGAGGCAGAGCGGATGGACCTCGTCGCCCGCAAGGCCGCCGGCACCTACGACCTCACGTTCGACGGCGCGCGCGTGCCCGTCGAGAACCGCGTCGGCCCCGAGGGCGACGGCTGGTCGGTCCTCTCGGACCACCTCCGGACCGAGCACACGTACATGGCGGCGGCGATGGGCGGCACGGCGCGCGAGGCCGTGGACCGCGGTCTCGCCGCCGCGAGCGACCGGGAGCGGTTCGGGCGCCCCATCGGCGAGTTTCAGGCCGTCTCTCACCGCCTCGCCGACGCGGACAGGGAGGTAGAGGGCGCCCGACTGCTCGTCGCGCGCGCCGCCTCGCGGCTCGACGCGGGAACCGCGACCCGCGCGGACGCCGCGCGGGCGAAACTCGCAGCCGGCGAGGCGCTCCGCTTCGCGGCCGACGTCGCGACCCGCACCCTCGGCGGGACGGCGCTTCACGCAGACGCCGACGTGGGCCGGTACTGGCGCGAGGGGCTCTCCGCGACGGTCGCGGGCGGGACGAGCGATATCCAGCGGGCTGTTCTCGCCGCGCACCTGATCGACTAAACGTCGAGGCCGAGCACCGTCTTCGGGTTCTCGTAGAGCACCTGTTCGACCTGCTCGCGCGACAGCCCCAGTCTGAGGAGGTCCATCGCGGTCCGCGGGATGACGAACGGGTCGGTCCGCATCGCGCCGATGAGGTCCGAGTCGACCAGCACGCGGTCGGCGCCGTACCCCTCGACCGCCGCGGCCACGTCCCGCGCGTCGACCCCGCGGAGCCACGACGCGCCGACGGAGAAGGAGAGCCAGCAGTCAGTCTCGCCGAGCACCCGGTCGACGACGCTCCCGTCCGCGTGGTCGACCACCACCTGCTCCTCGGGCAGGCCGGCCTCCTCGGCGAGTTCGAGGTCCGCCTCCACGGCCTCCGTCTTCGTCCCGGCGCTCCCGTCGCCGAACAGCGGCGCCGTGAAGTTGCGGTCGCCCTCCTCGTAGGCGTGGGTGTCGCGCGGGTCGAGCCCCCCCTTGCTCGACCCGGGCGTGTGGACGAGGGCAGGGAGGCCGGCCTCGGCGGCGAGGCGGAACTGCTCGCGAACGACCGCGCGCTGTTCGTCGAGCGGCCACGCCTCGGTGTGGTGGGTCGCCTCCAGCCCCGTCTCGCCGACGGCGACGACCCGGTCGTCGTCGAGGTAGGCGGGCATCGCCGCGAGGAGTTCGTCGGCGTCGTCGACCTTCGACCACGTGTGGACCCCGACGGCGACCCGCTGGGCGTAGCCGTGCCGGTGGTCGAACGCGCGTGCGCGCCGGAGCGCGTCGTCCCACAGGAAGCGAACGTCGCTCGCGGCGACGGGGCGGTAGGGCGCCCAGTAGTAGCCCGCGGCGATCATCACGGTCGCCCGGCAGCCCGACAGGTCGAACTTCTCGCGGTCGTTCCACGTCAGCGACTGGGTGTGCTGGTGGGGGTCGATCCACCGCAGGTCGAACGGCTCGGGCGGGTCGCCGGACTCGGGCGCGGCGCCGATTGGCCGCGCGGTCGGGCCGTCGTGTGCCATGCGCGCCGGACGGCCGGCGGGGGCAAAAGCCTGGTTCGATTCCGGGGCTCCGTTCGCGTCCGCGTTCGCGTTCGCGTCCGCGCTCATCTGTTGTCGCGCCCGCGCGTCGCGGCTATCGGACGGCCCGCGGTGCGGAGCGCGTCGCCGTCCCGCGACGCCTGCCATCCCCGGCGACGCGGACACGCCCCCGGCGGACGACGAGGCCGGACCTCGTCGTGGCGGCGCCGACGGCGCTGGCGCCGGAGGCCGTAGACGGTTCGCGAGGAGGGTCGGCGACGGGCTTTATTCCGGTGGCCGACGCCCCCGGCGCATGGACGACATCGATCCGCCGGGCGAGGGGGCCTACCAGACGCCGATCCAGGTTCGCTTTCGCGACGTCGACTCGATGGGCCACGTCAACAACGCCGTCTACGCCTCCTACCTCGAACAGGCGCGGGCGGACTTTTTCGCCGACGTGGTCGGCGAACGGCTCCACGAGGTGTCGACCGTCCTCGTCACTCAGCGAATCGACTACCGCCACCCCGTCGAGTGGGGCGACGACGTGACCGTCGCGCTGGTCGTCGACGGCCTCGGGCGGTCGAGCGTCCCGATGCGCTACGCCGTCGAGCGCGGGGGGACGGTCGCCGCCGTCGCCGAGACCGTCCAGGTGGTCGTCGACGAGGACGGCGACTCCGCCCCGGTGCCCGACGCGTGGCGCGAGCGGATCGAGGCCCGTCGCTCGGCGTAGGCCCCGAGGACAACCCTTATCGACGACAGGAGCGATCGCGAGGGTATGTCACCGACGCCCACCGAGGTTCTCGTCGACCACGCGCTCGCGGTCGAGTACGACGCGATAGCGCCGGACACCCGCGACCGCCTCCGCCGGCACGTCCTCGACCTGCTCGGTATCGTCGTCGGCGCGCGCGAGGTCGCGGCGTCGAGCGAGTCGGTACTCGACGGCTGTGCCCGACTCGCGGGCGCGGGCGAGGAGGCGACGACCGCGGCCGGCGACCGCCGGCCCGCCGCCGACGCCGCGCTCCTGAACGGGACGCTCGCGCACAGCCTCGACTTCGACGACACCCACCGCGAGTCGTCGCTCCACCCCGGCGCGCCCGTCGTGCCCGCGGCGCTCTCGGTCGCGGAGCGCGAGGGCGCCGACGCCGAGCGGTTCCTCGCGGCCGTCCACGCCGGCTACGACGTCACCTGCGCGGTCGGCCGCGCGGTCGACCCCGACGCCCACTACGAGCGGGGATTTCACGTCACCGCGACCTGCGGAACGTTCGGCGCCGCCGTCGCGGCCGGGGTGACAGCCGGGCTCGATCGAGCGGAACTCGTGGACGCGATGGGGATCGCCGGCTCGCAGGCCGCCGGCTCGCTCCAGTTCCTCGCGAACGGCGCCTGGAACAAGCGACTCCACCCCGGCCTCGCGGCCCGCCGGGGCGTCGAGGCCGCGACCCTCGCCGCCGCCGGGTTCGAGGGTGCTGCGGACCCCCTCGACGGCGCGGACGGGTTCTTCCGGAGCTACTCCGGCGACCCGACCCCCGACGCCGTGCGGGACGTGAGCGAGCGCGACGCGGTGATGGAGACGGCGCTCAAGCCCTACCCGTGCTGTCGGTACATGCACGCCGCGCTCGACGCGCTGGTCGAACTCTCGGAGACCGTCGAGTCGGGCGACGTCGAACGGATCGTGGCCGACATCCCCGGACCGGGCGTGCGGCTGACGGGCGACCCGATAGACCGAAAGCGCCGCCCCGCGAACTTCGTCGACTGCCAGTTCTCGATGCCGTTCGGCGCGGCGCTGGCGGTCGACCGCGGCGCGGCGGACCTGACGGCGTTTCTCGACGCACAGGCCGACCTCGACGACCCCGCGCTCCGCGCGCTGATGGACGCGACGGAGGTGACGACGACCGACGCCGTCTCGGAGCCGTTCCCCGAGCGGTGGGCCGCCCGCGTCGTCGTCGAGACGGACGACGAGACCGTCGAACGGACCGTCGAGGTCGCCCGCGGCGAGCCCGAGGACCCGATGGACTGGCCGGCCGTAGAGACGAAGTTCGCCGACCTCCTCGCCGCCGCCGACGTGCCAGACCGGACGAGCGAGGCCCTCGCCGCGGCCGTCCGCGACCTCGGCGACGGCGGGGACCTGGCCGACCTGACCGACGCGCTCCGGGCCGCCGGGAGCAGGTCGGCGCCCGCGGCGGACTAGAGGTCGACCTGCGCGCCGTACGTCTCTGCGACGCCGCGCAGGCGGTCGACTACGGCGTCGTCTACCTCCACGCCCTCGCGGCTGGCCTGGAGCGCGTCGTACTCGGGCCGGCCGGGCATGACGAACCGGTCGCCCGCCGCCGCGGCGCCGGGCGACGGGCCCGACTCGTAGTCCGCGGAGTCGAGGTGCGCCGAGAGCGCGCGCACCCGGCGCTCGACGCCGTCGCGGGTCGTGAACCGCAGAGGGTCGACCGCGACGAACAGCGCGGCGTTGTTCGACTCGACGGCCTCGCGCTCGCCCGCGACGGCGCCGTCGCCGAAGATCCCCGCGAACAGGTCGGCGACGACCGCGAGCCCGGTCCCCTTGTAGCCCGAGACGGTCCCTCCGAGAGGCAACTGGGCGCCGACCACGCCCTCTTCGAACTCGGCAGCGTCGGTGTAGGGACGCCCGTCGTCGTCGACGGCCCACCCCTCGGGTATCTCGTTGCCGATCCACGCCTGCTCCCTGACCTTGCCGTGGGCGACCTGACTCGTCGCCATGTCGAGGACGACGTCGTGGGGGAGGGCACCGAACGTCGGCACGCCGAAACAGAGCGGGTTGGTCGAGAGCAGACGGTCGGCGCTCCCGGCCGGCGCGACGTTGTACCCTCCGCTCTGGGAGTTGACGAACGCGGCGAAACAGAGCCCCGCGTCGGCGACGCGCTCGCCCCACTCCCCGACCCGTCCGAGGTGAGTGGCGTCGCGGATTCCGACGGCGGCGACGCCGTGTTCCGCGGCGCGCTCGCCGAGAAGCGAGACGGCCTCGCGGCCGACGACCTGCCCGTAGGTGTTCCGGCCGTCGAGGAGGAGCGTCGCGCCCCCGTCGTGTTCGAGCGTCGGCTCGGCCGTCGGGTCGAGCGCACCCGTCTCGACTTTCTCCGCGTACAGCGGGACGCGGATCACCCCGTGGCTCCCGTGGCCCCGCAGGTCCGCCGCGACGAGGCTCTCTGCGACCGCGCTCGCGTGCCCCGCCGGTGCGCCCGTCGCCGCAATCAGCGTCCGCGCCGCCGCCTCGAGCCGCTCGGGTGAGAGTCGCATGCGCGGTCGTTCCCGGCGGCACACAAGAATCCACCTCACGAGGAGACGGGCCGGCCGAGCCGAAGCGAGGACAGGAGCGCCGTCGCACGCCCGCGCGCCGGGGCCGATTCCCGGCGGACGCCTCGCCTCGCCTCACGTCGCGGTCCGCTCGCCCCGACGGTCAGCGAGCGGCGTCGGTCTGCTGTCGGACCCTCGAGACGAGCAGCAGGAACGCGACCGTGCCCGCAGACAGCACGACGAACGGGAGCGGCGTCACCTCGTAGTGGTGCGCGAAGGCGAGCGGACTCACGCCCAGGCCGAACAGGCCGACCGCGTAGCCGAGCCGGTCCGTCCGGTCGTCGAAGCGGACCGACCGATCCCGCAGCGACACGTCGAAGCCGGCGTAGAAGTAGCCCACGCCGGCGTACACCGCACCCGTGCCGAGCGCGACGTACCAGTCGGGGACGACCAGCCAGTACGTGCCGAGGCCGGCGACGAGGGCACAGCAGGCAGCGACAGGGAGGGCTCTGTTCACAGGCGCGACACGTCCGGCCGGAAAAAGTGGCTTTCGTCCACGCCACACGGCTCTCCCGGCGGCGACACGACCGCCACGCCGGCGCCGCGGCCGGCTCTCGTCCGCTCCGTCAGAGTGATAACGCGACCCGCAAACCCCCCGGACATGGTCAGTTACGAGGCCTACGAGAGCATCACCGTCGACGTCGCGGACGGCGTCGCGACGATCGAGTTTCACCGCCCCGAGAAGCTGAACGCGCTCTCGACGGAGGTGATGCTGGACCTCCAGCGGGCGTTCTCGGAGCTCCAGCTCGACCGTTCTATCGACGCCGTCGTACTCCAGGGCGAGGGCGACGAGGCGTTCTCGGCGGGCGCGGATATCGACCAGTACGCCGGCCCCGCCGAGGAGCACGACCCGCGCCAGAAGGACCGCCAGGAGATGTTCTTCGACATCTACAAACGGCCGCTGACGCTCCACGCGCCGGTCATCGCCAAGATCGACGGCTGGGCGGTCGGGGGCGGTCTCATCGTCGCGATGTTCTGTGACATGCGCTACGCGACCGCGGACTCCACCTTCGGCGTTCCCGTCGCGAACATCGGCCAGATCCCCTCGGGCGGCGCGAGCCACCGCGCGATCCAGCTCATGGGCGAGGCGAAGGCCAAGGAGGTCGTGTTCACCGCCGGGTTCGTCGACGCCGAGGCCGCCGCCGACGCCGGCCTGGTCAACGACGTGGCCGAGGACGCCGAGGCGCTGGACGAGACGGTCGACGGCGTGATCGACGGGATCCAGGACACCGGGCGGCAGGCGGTCAAGCGCTCGAAGGAGGTCCTCAACTACGCCGCCGACACCGACATGGAGGACGCCCGGGCGTACGAGGCGGAGGTCTGGTGGGACCAGTTCGCCACCGAGGAGCGCGAGCGCCTCGTCGACGAGTTCGTGGGGGACGAGTAGATGCTCCTCGACGACGTGCGCGTCGTCGAACTCGCCGTCCACCGTGCCGCGCCGTTCTGTACCGCCCTCCTCGCGGACATGGGCGCCGACGTGGTGAAGATCGAACGCCCCGGCGTCGGGGACCCCACCCGGACACAGGGCGCCGGCCCCGAGGGGAAGTCGGGCTACTTCTCCGCGCTCAACCGGAACAAGCGCTCGGTCGAACTGGACCTCAAGACCGACGCGGGCCAGGAGGCGGCCCAGGAACTCGTCGCGGCGGCCGACGTCTTCATCGAGAACTTCGGCTACGGCGTCGCGGAGCGGCTGGGGCTCGGCTACGACGACCTCGAACCCCTGAACCCGGAACTCGTCTACGCGTCGATCAAGGGCTACGGCAAGACGGGCCCGATGCGAGAGAAGCCGGGGCTCGACCTGATCCTCCAGGCGGAGGGCGGCATCATGAGCCTGACCGGCCCGGCGGGCGGCGACCCCGTGAAGGTGGGGCAGGCGGTCGGGGACCTCGCGTCGGGGATGTTCGCGGCGGTCGGGATTCTCGCGCGACTCCACGAGGCCGACCAGACCGGAACGGGCGGGCAGTTCGACGTGGGTCTGTTCGACGCTATCGTCACGCTGTTGAACGAGTACCCAACCCAGTACGACCTCACGGGCGAGGTGCCCGGGACACAGGGGACGAGCCACCAGACGCTCGTCCCCTACCAGCTGTTCGACACCGCCGACGGACAGATCGTCCTCGGCGTCCCCTCCGACGACCGGTGGGACGACTTCGTCGACGCGGTGGGGTGTGAGGACGTCCGCGAGTACGGGACGAACGAGGAGCGGACCGCGAACCGCGAGGCGGTCGTCGGCGCGATTCAGGACCGCCTGACCGAGCAGCCGACGAGCCACTGGGCCGAGGTCCTGGACGAGGCGAACTTCCCGAACGGCCCGCTCAACGACGTGAGCGAGGTGGTCGACCACCCGCAGGCGGAGGCGAGAGAGCTGTTCGCCCGGGTCGAGGACCGAGGCGCGAGCCTGCTCCTCCCGAACCACCCGCTCCACTTCCCGGACCACGACGCGGTCGGGGTCCGGGAGCCGGCACCGGACCTCGGCGAGCACACCGGCTCGGTGCTCGGCGAGGTGGCGGGCGACCAGACCACCCTCGACGAGTGGCGCGAGGGCGGCGCGTTCGGGGAGTAGCCGCGGCACCGGCGCCCGTAGCGCGCGGACGACGCTGCGGTGGACGGCACAGGGCTCACGTACAGCCCGTCGGACACCGAGGATCCGGGCCGTCTGACTGGTCAGCAGAGAGACGAACAGCCCCCGCAGCTGTCTGACCGACATCTGTCGGGAACGGTCTGCCGAATACAGGGTGGTGACGACTCCCGTTCCGGACACACTCGGGCGAGATACCCCTGCGACTCCCCGGCGCCCCCACACCAGCGGAGGCGACCCGTGTCACTGACTGACCAGCGACTCCGTGGACTGCCTATCCGACTCTGCTCGCTCGGGAGCCGGGTCCGAGGCCCGCGGGAGTGTGAGTGTGAACACGGTGCCGTCGGGGCCTGTGTCGGTCAGTTCGATCGTCCCGTCGTAGTTATCGACGAGTAGCTGTGTCAGCAGAAGTCCCAACCCGTGTCTGTCGTCGTGCCGAACCTCTCGCTCGAAGAGGGTCTCTCGCTCGGCCTCGGGTATCCCAGACCCGTTATCGGCGATCTGAACGACGACGGCGTCCGGCTCTCGTCGGACGGTCACCTCGATCTGTGGCGTGTCGCTATCGTTGTGTTCGACAGCGTTCCTGAGGAGGTTCGCGAAGGCGCGTCGGATCGGCTCGTCTGCCCTCGCTATCGCGCGTTCCGGCAGCGACGTCTCGACCGACACCGCCGCGTGAGTGTTCCGAACCCCGTCGACCTCTTTTCTCAGTAGGTCGACGATATCAACCTGCCCTGCGGCGACTTTGTCCTGGGAGGCTAGCAACAGCAGTCGCACATCCTCCGTGACGGCTTCTAACTCCTGGCTGTGAGCCTTTATCGTTTCCACGTGGTCAGGAACGTCCCCGTGTCCGTCGTATTCGGCAAGAGCGAGGTCTGCGTGGCCGGCGATAACACTGACACCGTTGAGCACCTCGTGACGGAGCAAGCTGTTGAGATAGTCGAGAAGGTCTTCTCTGGCCTCGGCCTCTTCGGCGCGGACGCGCTCTCGTTCCGCGTGAACTGCCCGTTCGATGCTACGGTGTTCGAAAACCCCGACGAGAAGTCCGACTCCCGCGCCGAGTGTCGCTGCCCACCGCCCCCACGAGACCAGATGGAGGAGGCTGTCGGGCGGCATCGCGAGCATGATACTGATATTGATGATCAGGAAGACACCGAGCCCGCCGAGACACCAGAACACGACACGGCTGAACCGACTGACGGAGGCGAGACTGTCTGGCAGCCACACCCCTGCGGAGACGACCCAGAGAGTGAACGGCAGACTCGTCACGAGACCCGCCACCCACGCCGTCCCGAGCGGATTCGCGACGAAAGAGACGTACAGACCCTCTGCGAGCGTTATCACGAGGAGGAGCAGCCCCAGTCCAAGGACGAGCCGTGGTCCCAGGCTCTCGTCTCGGGGGCTCTGCTCCCACTCCATTCTCCCATGAGATACTGTCACTTTCGCATATAAGTATTGGTCACGGGTCGACAGAGCTGCCGCGACGACTCCATCCGTTTCTGTCGTCGACAATCGCATCGCGACAGAACGGCCCCGAACTCGTAGTTACGCGGCCTGTGTCGTCGGGTCCCACCTGGTGTCTGTGCCGGCGGGGAGTCGTCGACCCGTCGTCAGACCTGGGGTCGCCGCCGCGGTCGCCGGCGCTACAGCCGCGACCGACGTCCCGGCTGTGTCGGCACGAGCGTCC